>NZ_JBNLXQ010000017.1:0-51185 GCF_053840905.1 Caproiciproducens sp. | reverse complement strand
CACGCGAGAGTGGCGGAATTGGCAGACGCGCATGGTTCAGGTCCATGTGAAAGCAATTTCATGGGGGTTCAAGTCCCCCCCCTCGCACCAAAAAGACATAGCTTTCCGTCAGGGAAAGTTATGTCTTTTTTATGTAATAAAGTATGGTATGATATATTTAAGGTCCATTCAATCAAATAGATCAATTGGAATTGGGAGGCGGATTATGAAGCATAAAGTAAAAGTAACTGTGATAGACAAAAAACTGTATCCGGAATTTCAGCGGCAATATTGCGCTGACCCAAATTCAGGAGCTTGTCCCTGTTACAATGTTGGAGATGAATTTGTTTTTGAGCGTGATGACGACCGAGATGATTTCTGGCATATGGGGCTAAATACCCTGATCAAAACAAATGCTGATCCCAATGCAGTTGCCGGAGGGCCTAAAATGCCGCACTGCTCAGAAGCATGGGATGCAATTTCCCGATATATTTATACCGGTTTGCAAGGCGGTTCGATTATGAAAAATTGGATGAAAGAAGAAAACACGATGATCGCCTGCTGCTCTGATGGTACAAGACCGGTGATTTTTAAAATCGAGAGAATTGATTACGAATAACCTGTCTGCAAATTCAATTTATCGGTAGCTATGAACAATACTCTGGCATAGTGAAAATCCTTTTCCCGCTGTTACCACAAAAAGACGTATCTTCCGCTAAGGGGAAGATATGTCTTTTTTTATGCAAAACAATATGATATGATAGATGAAACGGTACCTGATCTTGCCGATAAATTGGAATTTGTCAGGCAGCTCCGGCTCAAAGATGATTTATTTAATGACGTTTTGCGTGATGAGAATTTGGTTGAAAAGGGTCATTGCGCAGCGGTATATCGCAAGCAATATACTTAAGAAGGTGCTTTGATGTACTCTGATAAAAGCCCCGCAGCAATCCCGGACAAAGCGGATGGGAACAGCGGATACTGGTGCCGTCTGCTGGTTTCCGCATGCTATATAACCATTTTTATAAACCTGCTGGTGCTGATTGCAGTCTGGTATTTTTTCGCATTCGGTAAAACGGGGCATGACCCGGTCGGATACTGGATGCGTTATATCCTGCTGCCGTCTTCCATTATGCTGATCGAAAATTTAGCCGCGGACATGCTTGTGCGTTCGGAGAGGGTTTCATTGGCCGCAAAAGAATATATTTCGGTTTTTCTCATGCTGGCTTTCTGTACGCTGCTTTGTATACAGCACAAGATCGTCGCTGTTTTGCTGACCTCTTTTATTCTGCCGATTATGCTCTCTGCTCTATACGCAAATATAAAGATGACGAGACGCACCTATTTTGGAGCGCAGGTTCTTCTCGTCCTAAGCAGCTTGTGGATGCATACTGCGTCCGAGCGCGACTTTGGTTTTTGGATTTGGGTAGAAATGCTCACCGCCTCCGGGCTGTTATTGGCATCCTATTTTCTGGCTAAGGTTCTCATTATCTACGGCAAAAACAGTATCTCCAATCTGAACAATATGCGGGAGGAAAAGATGGACTTGGAAGAAGAACTCAGGCTGGATCCCCTCACCAGCCTGTACAATCGCAAAGCCTACGAGGAATCTCTTTCAAGATTCATGAAAGAATGCCGTCTGGCCAATACGGATCTGTCCATGGCGGTATTGGATATCGACGATTTCAAACAGGTCAATGACCTCTATGGCCATGCGGCCGGCGACAAGGTGCTTCTCCGGTTTGCGGCTGTATTAAGAAAGGTTGTACATAAAGGGATCTACGCGTTCCGGGTGGGCGGAGATGAATTTGTTCTTTTATTCCCGGGCTTCTCTGTCCATGAGGCGGTCAAGGTGTGCGGGGGGATCCTGACCACCATGAAGGAAACAACGCTGCCTGAATTGAATGGCAGAACCATCACCTTAAGCTGCGGCGTCGCGGATATGCACGATGGCGCAGACCCTGCGGAATTGTTTAAGGCCGCCGACGCGGCCCTTTATTCAGCAAAGCAAAGTGGCAAAAACAAGATAGCGCTGCGAAATGGTTCTGCGATATAGGCGGTTCAACCGGTGCCATCCTTTTCAACAAATTGAGGCTCCCGGCTGGTTTCAGCCGGGAGCCTCTTTATAGGAATGAGGTCAATCGTTGATTAATGGAAGATGGACAAAGTCAGGAACAGAGTGGACATCAGGGAAGCAACGAGAGAAACCACGGTAATCTGTGTGTTGATCGAGGGACCCGCGGTGTCCTTGAAAGGATCGCCGACCGTATCGCCGACGACCGCCGCTTTATGCGCGTCGGAACCCTTGCCGCCGTTGTTGCCGGACTCTATGAATTTTTTGGAATTATCCCAAAGTCCGCCGGCGTTGCTCATGAACAGCGCCAGAAGCAGGCCGCTGATAATATTGCCGCCGAGGTATCCGCCGATGGCCTGGACGCCGCCGATAAATCCGACCAGCACGGTGATGATGATCGTGACAAGTCCGGCCGGAATCAATTCCTTCAAAGCGCCGAAGGTGGCAATCTCAATACATTTGTCGTATTCGGGAACAACGCCCTCTTTGCCTTCCTTCAGGCCGAGGATTTCCCGGAACTGACGATGGATTTCAGAAACCATTCTCTGGGCGTTCCGGTCCACGCCGAGCATCAGCATTGCGGAGAATACCGCAGGCACGGCGGCGCCGATGAGCAGCCCGAAGAAAACGATGGGGTTCATGATGTCGAAGCCGGTTATTCCCTCTAATCCAAGTACCGCCGCAGCGTCATTTACCTGGCTGATAAATGCGCCGAGCAGGGCAATAACGGTTAAGCCTGCGGCGCCGATTGCAAATCCCTTTGTAACCGCTTTAACGGTATTTCCCGCGCTGTCAAGCGAATCCGTAATTTCCAGGACTTCGTCGCCCAGGTTGCCCATTTCCGCAAGTCCGCGCGCGTTATCCACAATGGGCCCGTAAGCGTCGTTGGAGATAATCATGCCGACGATGGAGAGCATGCCGACCGCCGCCATCGATATGCCGTACATGGCATATCCGGGGCCGATCGGGTCACAGAGCTTATAAGCCGCCAGAGCGGAAATCGCAATGCCGATCATGGCGGGCAGAGTGCTGAGGAATCCGTAAGAAATACCGGACAGGATGGTAAACGCCGGGCCGGTCTCGGATGCTTTGGCCACATTATGTACAGGCTTTTTCGTGTCGTCTGTAAAATAATCGCTTGCGATCCCGATGACGACGCCGACCAGAAGGCCGACTATGCTCGCGCCCCAAATGCGCCATTGGAAGTGGAATGCCCAGGTGGCGAGCGCCGTCAAAACACCAAACAGTGCCGTCGTCACATAGGTGCTGCTGTTCAGCGCCTTTGTCGGGTTGCCGTGTTTGCCCATTCTGGCGGTCGCAACGCCGATGATCGACGCCAGCAGACCGAGGGCCGCGTAACAGAACACCGTGCTTGTGTTGACGGTCCCGCCTGCTGCTTTGTCCAGAGAGGCCGCAATGACAAGCGCGGCCGCCATGGAAGCGACGTTGGAATCAAACAGGTCGGCGCCCATACCGGCGACGTCGCCCACATTGTCGCCTACGTTGTCCGCGATGACCGCGGGGTTTCTGGGGTCGTCTTCCGGAATGCCGAGCTCAACCTTGCCGACCAGGTCGGCGCTGATATCGGCTGTTTTTGTGAAAATACCGCCTCCGGCTTTTGCAAACAGAGCAAGGGAGCTTGCGCCGAAGCTGAAGCCAAGCAGGGCGGTCGTATTGTTTGTAATCAGCATCACCAGCGTGACGCCGAGCAGGGTGCCGCCCACGACGGCCATGCCCATGACGGCGCCCCCGCGGAATCCTGACATGAAGGACGGCTTAATGCCGTTTTGCGCCGCTTCCGCTGTTTTCACATTTGCAATCGTGGCGATTCTGATGCCGATGACACCTGCGATTGCGGAAAAAACAGTGCCGCACAGATACGCCAGAGCCATTACCAGGTTGTCAAGAGGATTCCCTTTCCAAATCGGCGCCGGCAGAAATATAAGGATAAGGATTGCCGCAATACCGGCGAATTTCGCAAGAGCCGTATACTCTTTGGTTAGAAATGTATTTGCTCCGTTTCTAATCAAGGTGCCGACTTCCGCAATACGTTTGTTGGAAGACGGGCGTTTCTTGACCCATTGATACAGCCAGCCTGCGAAGAGAAAAGAGAGAGCTGAGATCACGATGGAAATCAACAGGAAAAATGTGACGGTGAATTGCATGGTACCAACTCCTTGTTAATAAAATGTTCATTTATTTTGCATTATATCACGATGAACCCTGTAAATACAGATTAAAATAGACGTTTTTTTCATCTTAATATTGTGCATTTTGATATTTTTCAAGATAAATCCTTTTAAAGTGACAAATTAGATGCCGTGATTTTTGTCATTTTTTATTGCAATTTTATTGCAATTCAAGTATTATATTGAGGTGTGAAAGGCGCGGGGCTTGCCCGACGCGCTGAATGAGCAAATTCAGATATTAAGAGGATATGTAGAATGGCTTCATCTTCTTCCCAAAGGCGTTCCGTCGGGCTCATGGCCGTCTGTGCCAGCCTGTGGAGCATTGCCGGCATTTTCATCAAGCTGGTTCCGTGGAACGCAATGGTGATCGCGGGATTTCGCAGCCTGATCGCGGCAGCTGTGGTATTGATCTTTATGCGTATGACCGGGCGCCGGGTTAAGCTGAATTTGTCCTCCTTTCAGAGCGGCGTCTGTATTGCGGCAACATTTTTTGCCTTTGTTTCCGCCAATAAAATGACCACGGCCGCCAACGCCATCGTGCTGCAGTTTACCTCGCCCGTCTTCATTTTGATTATTTCCGCGCTGGTTTTCCATCAGCATTTCCACAGGGCGGATCTGATTGCCGTGGTGGTGACGCTGTTTGGAATTTCTCTGTTTTTCTTTGATAAGCTTGGCGCGGGTAAGCTGATTGGCAATTGCGTTGCGATCCTCGCCGGACTGTTTATGGCGGGAATGTATGTGATTACCGGGCGTACGGATGATGACTCGCGTATGAGCGGGATCCTTTTCGGCCATCTGCTTACCGCGGTGATCGGCGTTCCGATGATTTTTGTCTTTCCGACTCCCGTCTCTTCGACTGCGGTCATCAGTATTCTGGCATTGGGCGTCGTACAGCTTGGCATCCCTTATATCCTGTACGGGCTTGCGGTGAAGAACTGTCCGCCGCTCGCGTGTTCGCTGGTCGGCGCGATCGAACCGCTGCTGAATCCCCTTTGGGTCTTTCTTTTTAACGGAGAGCAGCCCGGAAAATTCGCCCTTCTGGGCGGATGTATTGTGATTGCCGCCGTAACCGGATGGTGTGTCTGGAGAGACCGTTTTGTTTCCGTCAATTCTCAGAATTCTCTGAACGATTAGGATTTGTTTCGAACTTTGAAATTCATTTTGTCAGGGCCTCAGCATAAGCTGTTGGCCCTTTTTCGATTCTGTGCTATAATAGCCGCAAAGAGTTGGGACAGCGCCGGAGCGGCGGGGATGATAACTGTGAAGTTTTTAGGAAAGCTGGAAATGGAATGAATCAGGGAACGGAAAAATTATATTATAAAAATACGTATTTCAGAACCTTCCGTGCAAAGGTTCTCCGCTGTGAAGAGCGGGGAGAGCATTACGGTGTTGTGCTGGACAGAACGCTGTTTTATCCGGAGGGCGGGGGGCAGCCCGCGGATATCGGGGTGCTGAACACGGTCAATGTCCTGGATGTGCATGAGAAGGACGGCTGGATCGTCCATACGACGGACAGGCCGCTTCCCGTTGGCTCTGCGGTAACAGGCGGGATCAACTGGCCGCACCGGTTTACGCTGATGCAGCAGCATTCGGGGGAACATATCGTTTCGGGGATTGTAAACCGCCTTTTCGGTCTCGACAACGTCGGTTTTCATATGGGAGCCAGAGCAGTCACCGTCGATTTTAACGGAGAGCTCAGCCAGGAGGATCTTTCGCTGACTGAAGCCCTGGCGAACGAAGCGATTTACCGGAATGTTTCCATTGAAACATCTTATCCCGACGCGCGGGCGCTTTCGGCGCTTTCCTACCGGAGCAAGAAAGAGCTGACCGGGGAAGTGCGCATCGTTACAATCCCCGGGTACGACGTCTGCGCCTGCTGCGGCACGCATGTTGCAAAAACCGGGGAGATCGGGATCATTAAGCTGGTATCCTCCCAGCGTTATAAAGGCGGCACGCGCGTCGGCCTTTTATGCGGGAAAAAAGCGGCGGAGGATTACAATGAAAAAACAGACAGCGTCGGCGCCGTTTCGGTGCTTCTGTCTGCGAAGCCGGATAAAATAAAAGAAGCGGTGGAGCATCTGCTGGAAGAAACCAACGCTTTGAAGCAGCAGCTGACTTCCCTTAAAAATCAGATTTTTGCTTCCAAATGCGACCAGGTGCCGGAAGGGGCGGAAAATATCTGTTTGTTTGAACCGGATCTGGCACCGGCGGATCTCCGTACCTTTTGCCTGCTGCTGTGCGATCGCTGTTCGGGCGTCGCCGCCGTCCTTTCGGGGGATGACGCTGCCGGATACCAGTACGCACTGGGCAGCGAAAAGGAAGATGTCCGTGCGTTTGGAAAGGAACTGAATCAGGCTTTCAACGGAAGGGGCGGGGGCTCCAAAGAGCTTGTGCAGGGCACCGTTCGGGGATTACGGCAGGAAATCAAATGTTTTATAGAAAATCATTGATGGCGGAGGAGTAGAAATGTACAGTTTTCAGAATGATTATAGTGAAGGGGCCCACCCGAGGATTTTGGAGGCGCTCACAAAAGCCAGCCGGGAGCAGAACGCCGTGTACGGAAATGACTGCCACAGCCTGCACGCGGCGGACCTGATCCGGCAGCGCATTGGACGCGGCGATGTTGCGGTGCATTTTCTGGAAGGCGGGACCCAGACGAATCTGACGGCGATTTCCGCGTTTCTGCGTCCTTATCAGGCCGTCGTGGCCGCCGAAACAGGGCATATCAACGTGCATGAAACCGGGGCCATAGAGGCTACGGGACATAAAGTATTGACGGTACATACGGAGGATGGAACGCTGACGCCCGAAATGGTTCGGAAGGTACTGGACGGACATACGGATGAGCATATGGTCCGCCCGAAGCTGGTCTATGTATCCGACTCAACCGAGATCGGAACGATCTACACCAAGGCTTCCCTTTCCGCGTTAAGCGAATTCTGCAGGGCCAACCGGCTTTATTTGTATCTGGACGGAGCAAGGCTGGCCTCGGCGCTTACCTGCGGCGAAAATGACCTGACCCTGCGGGATCTGGCCGATCTTACGGACGCGTTTTATATCGGGGGGACCAAAAACGGCGTTTTACTGGGAGAAGCGCTTGTGATCTGCAATCCGGAGCTGAAAGAAGATTTCCGCTATCTGCAGAAGCAGAGGGGAGCCATTGCCGCCAAAGGGATGGTCCTGGGCGTCCAGTTTGAAGAACTGTTCCGGGATAATTTATATTTCGATCTGGCAAAGCACGCAAACGAAATGGCGGTCTTCCTTCGGGAAGGGATTGCCCGAGCGGGATTTCCATTTTTGTCTCCGTCTCCGACCAATCAGATTTTTCCGATTCTTCCGGATTCTTTGATCGAAAAGCTCAGGGAAAAGTACGGCTTTGAATTTTGGGCAAAGATCGATGCATCCGTTTCAGCGATTCGTCTGGTTACTTCCTGGGCTACGCCAAAGTCGGAAGTGGAGGCTTTTACGAAGGATTTTCTTGGTTTTGCTCGGTGAATCAAAGCTTTTTTATGCTGATAAGGAGCAAAGATTGGATGTGGATTTTTGTAAATATGCAGCGATCTTGACATCATCCTTCATAATTTTAAAAGAATTCCGGCTCACAGAGCCGGTTTTTTTTGCTTTCTTATAGAATTTTACTGGTTTTTTACATGCGCCGCTTTTATTTATGTGACAATTTTTGATAATTTTGTAACACTTTTTGAGATATTCATTTGAATTGTATTGCAAAGCGAAGGATATTGTGATATATTTAACACATACCCGCGTTCAGTAAAATATTGCAAATTGAAGAACATGATGCTTCGCAATTGGACGAATTGCAAAAACATGAATGGAGGAAAATTTTTATGTCAAGAAAAGTTGTTTTAGCCGGCGCGTGCCGTACGGCCATCGGCAAGATGGGCGGCGCACTTTCCAACGTCCCGACCCCAACCCTCGGTACCATCGTCATTAAGGAAGCTTTGAAGCGTGCAAACGTAGCACCGGAGCAGGTTGACGAAGTCATTATGGGCTGTGTGTATCAGGCCGGTCTTGGCCAGAACGTCGCCCGTCAGTCCGCTGTTTACGCAGGCATTCCGGTAACCGTTCCGGCGTTCACCCTCAACAATCTCTGTGGTTCCGCTCTGAAAACCGTCAACGTTGCGGCAGCGCTGATTGAATCCGGCGAAGCCGACATCATCGTAGCCGGCGGTATGGAAAGCATGTCCGGCGCTCCGTATCTTCTGAAGAACGCCCGTTTCGGCTATCGTATGAACAACGGCGAGCTGCTCGATTCCATGATCCACGACGGCCTGGAAGATACCTTCAACCATTACCACATGGGCATCACTGCTGAAAACGTTGCGGAGCAGTACGGAATTACCCGTGAAATGCAGGACGAATTTTCCGCGTTCAGCCAGCAGAAGTGCGAAAAGGCACAGGCGGAAGGCAAATTTGACGAAGAAATCGTTCCCGTTCCGGTCAAAGTAAAAAAAGAAACCGTCCTGTTTGCAAAGGACGAAGGCCCCCGCGCAGGCGTTACAGCGGAAGGTATTTCCAAGCTGAAGCCGGCATTTAAGAAGGACGGCACCGTTACCGCCGCGAACGCTTCCGGCATCAACGACGGCGCTGCCGCTATCGTTCTGATGAGCGAAGAAAAAGCAAAAGAACTCGGCGTAAAACCGATGGCAACCTGGATTGCCGGTGCTTCCGCCGGTGTGGATCCTTCCGTCATGGGCCTCGGCCCGATCTACAGCACCCGCAAGGTCATGGAGAAGACGGGCATGACAGTGGACGATATGGACCTGATTGAAGCAAACGAAGCTTTTGCCGCCCAGACTCTTGCCGTTGCGCACGATCTGAAATTCGACCAGTCCAAGGTCAACGTAAACGGCGGCGCGATCGCGCTGGGCCACCCTGTCGGATGTTCCGGATGCAGAATCCTTGTTACCCTTCTGTATGAAATGCAGCGCAGGAAATCCAAGTACGGCCTTGCCACACTCTGCGTAGGCGGCGGCATGGGCGTTTCCACAATCGTAAAAATGGGCGATGACGAATAATTGATAAACTGCAGAAAGAAGGTTATTGAATTATGAGTTACGTAAAATACGAGCAAAAGGATTTTGTCGGGATTATTACCATTGACCGTGAAAAGGCGCTGAATGCCCTGAACAGCGAAGTCCTGACCGACCTTGAGGCTGTGCTGGACAGTGTTTCCATCGATACTGCCAGATGCCTGATCATTACCGGCGCCGGACAGAAGTCCTTTGTCGCCGGGGCGGATATCGCCGAGATGAGCAGCAAAACACGGGCGGAGGGGGAGGCCTTCAGCGCAAAGGGCAACGCCGTTTTCAGAAAAATTGAAACCTTCCCGATCCCGGTGATCGCCGCGGTAAACGGATTTGCTCTTGGCGGCGGCTGCGAGCTTTCTTTAAGCTGCGACATCCGCATCGCCGCTGAAAACGCGGTGTTTGCACAGCCCGAGGCGGGCCTCGGCATTACCGCCGGATTTGGCGGAACCCAGAGGCTTGCCCGTACCATCGGCATCGGCAAAGCCAAGGAAATGCTCTACACCTGCGGTAAGGTCAAGGCGGAGGAAGCGCTGAGGCTGGGCCTAGTCAACGCGGTTTATCCGGCGGATCAGCTGATGGGGGAAGCTCTGAAGCTGGCCGGCAGGATCGCGGGCAACGCTCCGATCGCCGTCCGTGCCACCAAAAAAGCGGTCAATGAGGGCATCCAGGTCGACATCGATTCCGGAATTGCCATTGAGGCCGCTCAGTTCGGCACCTGCTTTGAAACGAAAGATCAGAAAAACGCCATGACGGCTTTCTGCGAGAAGCGTAAACCGGATCCGTTTGTAAATCAATAATTTTTCATAAATTATATTGAATCAGGAGGAATTAAAATGAAAGTTGGTATTATTGGCGCGGGCACCATGGGTTCCGGAATTGCTCAGGCGTTTGCTCAGACCGACGGATATACGGTTAAGCTTTGCGATATTAACGAAGAGTTTGCCGCCGGCGGAAAAAAGAAAATCGCCAAAGGCTTTGAGAAGCTTGTTGCCAAAGGAAAGATGGATCAGGCAAAAGCGGACGAAGTCCTCGCAAAAATCACAACCGGGACAAGAGAGATTGTCGCCGACTGTGATTTGGTTGTTGAAGCCGCGCTTGAAAGAATGGATCTGAAGAAGGAACTGTTCAAGGCGCTGCAGGGCATCTGCAAGCCCGATGCGATTTTTGCCACCAATACGTCTTCTCTCTCCATTACCGAAATTTCCAACGGGCTCGACAGAGCGGTCGTGGGCATGCATTTCTTCAATCCCGCTCCGGTTATGAAGCTGGTCGAAGTGATCGCCGGCATCACGACTCCGGACGAGACGGTCGAAAAAATCAAGGCTATCTCCGTTGAAATCGGTAAAACTCCTGTACAGGTCAAGGAAGCTGCCGGTTTCGTTGTCAACAGAATCCTTGTTCCTATGATCAATGAAGCGGTTGGAATCTATGCTGACGGCACCGCTTCCGCTGAAGATATCGATACGGCAATGAAGCTGGGCGCCAATCATCCGATGGGCCCCCTGGCTTTGGGCGATCTGATCGGTCTGGATGTCGTTCTTGCTGTTATGGAAGTGCTTCAGTCCGAAACGGGCGACAGCAAATACCGTCCTCACCCCTTACTCAGAAAAATGGTCCGCGGCGGATTGCTGGGCAGAAAAACCGGTAAGGGTTTTTACGATTATACAAAATAAAGATTGCTGATTGCTGCAAATTATAGATTTTGGAGGAACGAGTATGGATTTCGTACTTAGCAAGGAGCATGAGATGCTCCGTACGCTGTACAAAGAATTTGCTGAAAATGAAATAAAGCCTCTTGCCCAGGAACTGGATGAAGAAGAGCGCTTTCCTGTAGAAACAGTAGAAAAACTGCACAAATATGGTTTTTTGGGAATTCCCTTCCCGAAGGAATACGGCGGCCAGGGCTGCGATACGCTTGCTTATATCATGTTCGTTGAAGAGATTGCGAAGGTTTGCGGCACGACCAGCGTGGTTGTGTCCGGACATACTTCCCTGGGCGCTTCCCCGATTTTAAAATTCGGTACTCCCGAGCAGATTGAAAAGTATTTTGTTCCGCTCGCAAAGGGTGACAAATTAGGCGCTTTCGCTCTGACAGAGCCGAACGCGGGTACTGATGCATCCATGCAACAGACGAAAGCTGTCCTGGAGGGTGACCACTATGTGCTGAACGGCAGCAAAATCTTTATCACAAATGCCGGATATGCCGATACTTATATCATCATTGCCATGACCGATAAGAGCAAGGGAACAAAGGGCATCTCCGCGTTCATCGTTGAGAAGGATTTCCCGGGCTTCAGCGTAGGCAAGAAGGAAAAGAAAATGGGTATCCGCGGTTCTTCTACCTGTGAGCTCATTTTTGAAAACTGCATTGTTCCGAAGGAAAACCTGCTCGGTAAAGAGGGCAAGGGCTTTGGAATCGCTATGAACACACTCGACGGCGGCCGTATCGGCATCGCTGCCCAAGCTCTGGGTCTTGCGGAAGGCGCTTATGAGGAAACCGTCAAGTATGTAAAGGAAAGAAAGCAGTTCGGCAAACCGATTGCAAAATTCCAGAACACACAGTTCCAGATCGCGGATATGGCAACAAAGATCAAAGCGGCCCAGTTGCTTGTTTATCGCGCCGCTATGGCAAAGGATACCCAGAAGGTTTATTCAGAAGAAGCTGCAATGGCAAAGCTGTTTGCGGCTGAAGTTGCAATGGAAGTTACCACAAAAGCAGTTCAGCTTCATGGCGGTTATGGTTACACGAGAGAATATCCAGTTGAGCGCATGATGCGTGATGCCAAAATCACCGAGATTTACGAAGGTACCAGCGAAGTTCAGCGCATGGTTATTTCCTCGAACGAACTTAAATAACGATAAAAGCCCAAAAGGAGTGACAATCTTTGAATATTGTTGTTTGCATAAAACAAGTTCCAAACACCAACGAAGTGAAGCTGGACCCGGTAACCGGAACACTGATCAGAGAAGGCGTGCCCAGCATCATCAATCCCGATGATAAGGCCGGCCTGGAAGCCGCCCTTCGCCTGAAAGACGAGCAGGGCGCGCATGTTACCGTTTTGTCCATGGGCCCGCCGCAGGCCGACGCCGCTCTGCGCGAAGCGCTTGCGATGGGCGCGGACGAAGCGATTCTGGTAACGGACAGGGCTTTCGGCGGCGCCGACACTCTGGCGACTTCCACTACGATCGCCGCGGCGGTCAAAACACTTCCATACGACCTGATTATCACAGGCCGTCAGGCCATTGACGGCGATACCGCGCAGGTTGGCCCCCAGATTGCTGAGCACCTCGGCATTCCGAATGTCAGCTATGCGGAGGAGATCAAGGTCGAGGGCGATTCCATCACCGTAAAACGCCAGTATGAAGACAGATATCATATCCTCAAGGTGAAAATGCCCTGCCTGATTACTGCTTTAAGCGAATTGAATCAGCCGCGCTACATGACCCCGGGCGGGATTTTTGACGCATACAGAAGCAAAGAGGTCAAAACCATTACCCGTGCGGATATTGAAGTGGATGACGCTCAGATCGGATTAAAAGGCTCACCAACCAGAGTTGCACAGACATTTACAAAGAGCTTGAAGGCGGCGGGTCAGCTTGTAAACCTTGACCCACAGGAGTCGGCTGAGTATATGCTCGAGAAACTCAGAGAAAAATTCATTATATAGTTGAAAGTGGTGAGCAGTATGGATATTCAAGAATATAAAGGCATATTTATTTTCGTACAGCAGGTCGACAACAAAATAGCCGGCGTTTCTTTTGAGCTTCTTGGAAAAGCCAGGGAACTTGCGAAAGATATGGAAACGGAAGTGACCGCTGTTCTGCTTGGTTACAACGTATCCGGCCTTTGCAAAGAGCTGGCCAGACATGGCGCCGATAAGATTATCATGGTCGACAACAAGGCGCTCGAGGTTTATGCCACGGAGCCTTATGCACACAGCATGTATCACGTCATTGAAAAATACAAACCCGCAGTTGTCCTTTACGGCGCAACCGCAATCGGCCGTGACCTGGCTCCGCGCGTATCCGCCAGAGTAAAGACCGGCCTGACCGCCGACTGCACGAAGCTCGAAATCGCGGACGACGGCTCCAAGAACCTGAGAATGACCCGTCCCGCCTTCGGCGGAAACATCATGGCGACGATCCTTTGCCCGGATCACCGTCCGCAGATGGCAACCGTGCGCCCCGGCGTTATGCAGAAGATCAAGCCGATCGAAGGCGCGGAGGTTCCGGTCGAAAAGTATGATCTTGAAATCGGCGCGGATCATCAGAATGTAGAGATCGTCGATATCATCAAGAAGGTATCCAATAAAATGGATATCCAGGATGCAAAAATCCTTGTTTCCGGCGGCCGCGGCATGGGCTGCCCCGAAAATTTCTCCCTGCTCAAGGATTTGGCCGACGCGATCGGCGGCACCGTCAGCTCTTCCAGAGCGTGTGTTGACGCCGGCTGGGTTGAGAAAGATATTCAGGTCGGTCAGACAGGGAAGACGGTCCGCCCGAACCTTTACATTGCCTGCGGTATTTCCGGCGCTATCCAGCATCTTGCCGGCATGGAAGAGTCCGACGTGATTATTGCAATCAACAAGGACGAAACCGCTCCGATCTTTGAAGTAGCCGATTACGGTATTGTCGGGGACGTTACCAAAATCCTGCCTCTGTTTACAGAAGAGGTCAAAAAGGCAATGGCCGCCCGCAACGCGTGATCTCGCACTGCTAAAATCAGGACACCGTGTATTATGGTATACACGGTGTCCTTTCTATGTACGAAATGAGGGAGTTCCCCGGCTTTACCGGGGAACTCCCTCATCATTCTATTCAGGCGAATGGGAGTCTGTTTTCAGGCTTATTCTTTCAGACCCATTTTTTCGTCTATAAAGATACGCGCGTCCATCTGTTTCAGATCGGGGGATATGATCGGCTTCATTGGCATATGGGCAAGCACATTTTTTTCCAGGTCAATGCCGGGGGCGATTTCCGTCAGCATAACGCCGTCCTCTGTCAGCTTGAACACGGCGCGTTCCGTAATGTACATAACCGGAAGATGGTTCCTGATGGCTGTTTTCACGCTGAATGTAATATGTTCGACGCTCTCACGGAACTTATTGGCGCTGCCTTCGTGCAAAATATGGAGCTTGCCGTCCTTTATTTCGGTTTTTAAACCGTTCGCCGTAAAGGTCCCGCAGAAAAACACCTGTTTGGAGTTTTGGGAGATATCGATGAATCCGCCGCATCCGGGCAGCTTCGCGCCGAATTTGGATACGTTTACATTGCCTTCCTTATCGGATTCGGCAAAGCCCAGAAACGCCTGGTCGAGTCCGCCGCCCTGATAGAAGTCGAACATGGAGGGCATGGAAATCATGGCCTCGGGATTCAGGCTGACGCCGAAGTCAATACCGCTTTGCGGGTTTCCGCCAAAGAGACCGGACTCCACGGTCAAAGAAAATTTGTTGGTGATGCCTTCTTCCTGAGCGACGGAAGAGATGTATTCCGGGATGCCGATCCCAAGGTTGACAATGCTGCCGTCTTTCAGCTCCATCGCCGCGCGGCGGGCAATGATTTTTTTATTGTTCAGAGGAGCCGGGGTAAATTCGGAAAGCCCCATTCTGTGTTCGCCGGAGAAGCCGGGATTATACTGCGTGCCATAGTTCTGCATATGATATTTGATATCGCTGACGACGACTACCGCATCCACCAGAACGCCCGGGATTTCCACTTTTTGCGGGTCGAGGGATCCCGCTGCCACAACTTTTTCGACCTGGACGACCACGGTGCCGCCGGAATTTTTGCACGCCTGAGCCACCGCGAGCGTTTCCGCGCGGACGCCTTCGCGCTCTATGGAAATATTTCCGTTCTCATCCGCATAGGTGCCGCCCAGAATGGCGAAATCGACAGGATGGGTTTTGTAAAAAAGATATTCTTTTCCCTCAATCTCCATTAAGCTGACTAAGTCCTCCGCTTCCCGTGTCAGGGGATTCAGCTTCCCGCCCAGACTGCGGGGGTCGACAAAGGTGCCGAGGCCCACTTGGGAGATGGTTCCCGGTTTATGTGCCGCCGTATCGCGGAACATATGGTTGGTAACGCCCTGGGGAAAATCATACGCCAGTATTTTGTTCTCAATGACCAGCTTTCCGAGCCTGGGCGCCATCCCCCAGTGGCCGCCGATTCCCCGGCGCACAAGGCCCTCGTGGGCAAAATGGTTCAGGCCCTTTGTTTTTCCGTCGCCCTGGGCGGCGCAAAACAGCAGGGTAAGGTTATTCGGTTCGCCGGTTTCCAGAAAACGGTTTTCAATTTCCTCTGCGATTTCCTCGGCAACCGAGGCGCCCATAAATCCGTTTGTCGCGAAATTAATATTGTTTGGCACCAGATCGGCCGCTTGCCGCGCAGTCAATATCTTTACAGCCATTCTTCAATCCTCCGAAAAAATACTTTGTTAATATTATATCATTTCCACCAAAAATTACAAGTTCCTTTCCATCAAAATATGTCTTTTAGGGGCCAATATGGTAAAAAGATACGTTTTTTGACAGATTGGTAAAGAATGGTACCAAATCCTACCTTATTATGGTAAAATAATTTGAAAAAAGGAAAGCAGGTGGAACGCTTGACAGACCATGGCGGCGCGAAAAGGAAGCTTCTATTCTTATTAAAGCTGCTGAGAAAATATTCCGATGATGAGCATCCGGTTTCCGCGGTGGAGCTTTGCGGTCTGCTGGAGCAGGAGGGGATCGGGACAGAACGGAAGTCCGTCTACCGCGATCTTGATATCCTGACGAAATTCGGGGTGGATATTGTCTATACCCGTTCCCCGCGGCAGGGCTTTTTTATAGCAAAACGCGATTTTGAACTGGCTGAAGTCCGTCTGCTGATGGACGCCGTGCTCACGGCGCCCTTTATCACCAATAAAAAAACAGCCGAATTGACGGACAAGCTTTGCGAGCTCCTCAGCTGTCATCAGGCTGAAACGGTTTTGAAACAGATCTATGTGGACCATCGCATCAAATTTGACAATGAAGAAATCTATTATAATATCGATACCATCAACCGGGCAATTGCCCAGCGTAAAAAATTGTCGTTTTTCTATCACCACCGCGTGATTGCGGACGGAAAAGCGCAGCTGGATGAGGGACGGGAATTTACCATCAGCCCATACGCGCTTCTGTGGGAGAACGATAAATATTACATGGCGGGGAATTATGAAAAATACGATACGGTCAGCAATTACCGGCTGGACCGGATGAAACGGATTGCCCTGACCGCTTTGGAGGCGCGTCCGTTCAGCGAGGTCTGTTCCTATCGGGATTATTTCGATACTGCGGACTATCTGCGCAGAACATTCAATATGTACAACGGGGAACAGGAGCGCATTGTGCTGCGGTGCTCCAACAGCCTGCTCGAAACGATCGTCGATAAATTCGGCGGGGACATCGAGTTTTCCTGTCACGACAGCAACGCTTTCACCGTGAGAGCCTCCGTGTATGTCAGCGACGGTCTGATCGAATGGCTGCTGCAGTACGGGGACCGGGTGATCGTTCTGTCACCGCAGACGCTGAAAGACGAGATGCTCAGGCGGATCGAAGCGATGCGCGCCGCATATCAGATCACGTGAAAAACATGTGTTCCACGAAAATCTTGACGCCAATGCCCGTCAGGACGATTCCGCCGAACAGCTCCGCTTTTGAAGAAAGCAGCTTCCCGCAATTTTTTCCGATATAGACGCCTATCAGGCAAAGAAAAAAGGTAACGGCTCCGATGATTCCAACGGAAGAAAGCATCAGGGCTGCCGTTTTGGCGCCCACTGCGGACGGAAGAAGGATTCCAGTAGCCAGAGCGTCAATGCTTGTCGCAACGGAAAGAGTAACAAGGGTCTTGAAACCGATGTCGTTCTGTCTTTGACCGGCGCTTTTTTCTTCCGGCTCTTTAGAGGATTCCATCATCATTCTGATTCCCAGATAGGAAAGAAGAATCAAAGCGATCCAGTGATCCACCGCATTGATAAAACCTTCTCCCGCTTTGCCAATGAGCCAGCCGAGCATGGGCATAAACGCCTGAAAAAGTCCGAAGCTGAACGCGAGCTTTAAAGAGAATCTCGGCGTAACTTTTCGGGTCGTCGCTCCGTTGGTAATGCTGACTGCAAACGCGTCCATGGCAAGTCCCAAAGCGATGCCGACCAATGAAAGGTAATCCATGTTTTTTCCTCCGAATCAAAAGAGACATAAATAATATTTTACCTTTTTATTGAAACGATGTCAATTATAACGGCGGACAAGTTTTTACTTTAATAGAGTAATAAATTAATATGTTAAATCAATTGCGTTTTGTTTTTATTCATGATAAAATTGAGGTACAATTGGATGAAAGTTTCGTCCTTGTTTGCAAAATCAAGAGTTTTGTCTTATTCGGACCTAATGAAAAGGATAATGTATGATGATTGCTGTGATCGATTACGGTGCCGGAAACCTGCAGAGCGTTGTAAAGGCCTTTCATTTTATCGGCTGTGACATCCTCGTCACGGCGGACAAGGAGGAGCTGAAACACGCTTCCGCCGCGATACTGCCCGGTGTGGGTGCGTTTGGCGACGCAATGAGCTGCCTGAAAAAAGCCGATTTCGTGACCCCGGTGCTCGATTTTATAGAGAGCGGCAAGCCCTTTCTGGGAATTTGCCTCGGTTTGCAGCTCCTCTTTGAAGGAAGCGAGGAAACTCCGGGAATCAGCGGGCTTGGCGTATTAAAAGGGAAAATTCAAAGGATTCCCGCGGAGACGGGGCTGAAAATCCCGCATATCGGGTGGAATTCTCTTTCCGTAAAAGAAAACAGCGGTCTTTTTCAAAATCTGGAACCCGATCCCTATGTCTATTTTGTCCATTCCTACTATCTGAAAGCGGAAGACCCGGGGGTCGTCTCTTCCACCACCGATTACGGGGTCGCCATCGACGCCTCCGTCCAGCGCGGCAACCTGTTCGCAACCCAGTTCCATCCGGAAAAAAGCGGGAAAACAGGCTTGCGGATGCTGAAAAATTTCGTATCGTTTGTCTCTTGATTTTCGCGCGGAGGTTATGATTATGTATGCAAAACGGATTATCCCCTGCCTGGATGTAAACGGCGGCAGGGTCGTAAAAGGAACTTCCTTTGTCAATCTGCGCGATGCGGGAGATCCGGTGCAGGCCGCCATCGAATATGACAAACAGGGGGCGGACGAGCTTGTGCTGCTGGATATTACTGCGTCGTCCGATGAACGCGGCATCATGCTGAACATCGTCAGCAGGGTGGCCGAACAGATTTTTATTCCGTTCACAGTCGGCGGAGGAATCAGAACGGTGGATGATTTTACAGCCCTGCTGCGGGCGGGCGCGGACAAGGTTTCCGTCAATTCCGCCGCGTTGAACCGCCCCGCCGTGATCAGCGAGGCCGCGGAAAAGTTCGGCAGCCAATGCGTCGTGTGCGCGGTTGACGCGAAACGCAGGAAAGAGGGCGGCTGGACGGTTTATCAAAACGGAGGCCGCGTCGATACGGGAAAAGACGCCGTGGAATGGGCTGTGGAAGCGGCCCGGCTGGGCGCGGGGGAGATCCTTCTGACCAGCATGGACTGTGACGGGGTCAAAAACGGGTATGATCTGGAACTGACCGCGGCGGTCTCGCAAAGCGTCAATATTCCGGTGATTGCTTCCGGCGGGGCGGGAAAACCTGAGCATTTTTACGACGCGTTCACCGCGGGAAAAGCGGACGCGGTTCTGGCGGCTTCACTCTTCCATTTCGGGGAAATCACGATTCCGGAACTGAAAATATATCTCTCGCAAAAAGGAATCCCTGTCAGACGGTAAAAATGAGACCGAATTTGATTCGGCCTCATTTTTTATGGATAGAACCTCTTTTTTTGGCATAAGAATTACTAATAAATTGGAGGTGCTGGAGATGAAGTTAAAAAAATTGTCGGCATGCTTCCTCGTGGTTCTGATGCTTGTTTCCGTTTTGCCGGTGAAAGCGGCTGCACTGTCCGACACGGAGGTGAAAGCCCCTTCAGCCGTACTGATGGAGTCGCAGACCGGAAAAATACTTTACGAGAAGAATTCACATGAAAAGCGCCCCTGCGCGTCTATTACGAAGGTCATGACGCTGATTCTCATTATGGAAGCGCTTGACTCCGGTAAAATCAAGCTTACCGATATGGTGTCCACCAGCGAGCACGCGGCGTCCATGGGCGGCTCCGATATCTGGCTGAAGCCGGGGGAGACGATGTCGGTGGACGACATGCTGAAAGCTACGGTAGTCGCCAGTGCGAACGATGCGGCCGTAGCGCTGGCGGAGTATGTTTCCGGCAGCGAGGATGAATTTTTGCAGCAGATGAATCAGAAGGCAAAGGACCTCGGCATGAAGGATACCCTTTTTAAGAACTGCAACGGCCTCGACGAAGACGGGCACGTCACCTCCGCGTACGATGTCGCGCTGATGTCCCGTGAGCTGATAAAACATACGAAAATATTCGACTATACAAAAATCTGGATGGAAAATATCCGTGACGGCAAGACTCAGCTGGTCAACACCAATAAGCTTCTGAAAACCTATAAGGGGATCACCGGGCTGAAAACCGGAACCACCGGAAAAGCGGGCAGCTGTATGACGGCCACCGCCGAGCGCGACAACGTGAAGCTGATCTCGGTTGTGCTGGGCGCAGCGGACACGAAGACGCGGTTTTCTGCTGCGGCCGCTTTGCTGGACTACGGCTTTGCCAACTGGTCCGTGACTATTCCCACCGTTCCGCAGGAGGCCGTGAAGCCCGTCCCGGTGCTGAACGGAATGAGCGATACGGTGGAAACGACCGCCGAAACGGACGGCAGCATTCTGGTGCCGAAAGGAAAGGCCGGAGAAATCAAATACAGCGTTTCTTTTCAGCCGGAAATCACGGCCCCGGTGACAAAAGGCCAGGTCGTGGGAAAAATCACCTGCAAGCTCGGGGACGAGGTGGTGAAGGAGTATAATATCCGTGCAAAAGATGCCGTTTCCCAAATAACGTTTGGCTCCGCCTTCCGGCTCTTGGCAAAATATCTGCTGAAAATGCTCTGAACAGAATTTATGAAATAATTATAAAATATAGTGCTCCTCCTTGCAAATGCAGCCAATATATTGTAATATAATCATATCGAAGGTATCATTTAGGAGGAAACTAAAATGTCTGTCAGACTGGATTTAAAACATCTTTCAAGTTTCATCGGACAAAATGAATACACGGCGATTGCCCCGCAGATCCGTCAGGCCCATGAGGCCCTGCATTCAGGAAATTGTGTGGGCAATGATTTTATCGGATGGGTAAACCTTCCTTCCGATTATGATAAAGAGGAATTTTCCCGTATCAAAGCGGCGGCGGAAAAGATCAAGTCGGATACCGATGTTTTTATTGTCATCGGCATCGGCGGTTCTTACCTCGGCGCACGCGCGGCAATCGAATTTCTGAATTCCCCGAATTATAATTTGCGCAGGAAAAATACCCCGGATATCTATTTTACCGGCAACAGTATCAGCTCTTCCGCGCTGAGCGAGCTTCTGGAGCTCTGCGAGGGCAGGGACGTTTCCATCAACATGATTTCCAAATCCGGCACTACGACCGAGCCGGCGATCGCTTTCCGGGTGCTCCGCAAGCTTCTGGAGGAGAAATACGGCAGGGAAGAAGCGCGCAAGAGGATTTACTGCACCACCGACAAGGCGCGCGGTACCTTGAAGCAGCTTGCGGGGGAGGAAGGCTATGAAACCTTTGTGATTCCGGATGACGTCGGCGGCAGATACTCCGTGCTGACGGCCGTCGGCCTTCTGCCCATCGCGGTCAGCGGAGCCGATATCGACGCGCTGATGGCCGGCGCGGCAAAGGCGCAGCAGGAGCTGAACAATCCGGACCTGGACACCAACGCGTGCTATCAGTATGCAGCCGCCCGCAGCCTTTTATACCGCAAGGGAAAGGCGATCGAAGTCCTCGTCAGCTATGAGCCGTGTTACGCTATGATGTGCGAATGGTGGAAGCAGCTGTTCGGCGAGAGCGAAGGCAAGGATCATAAGGGCCTTTTCCCGGCTTCGGTTATTTTCTCGACCGATCTGCATTCCATGGGTCAATACATTCAGGACGGCAGACGTTCCCTGTTTGAGACGGTTGTTTTATTCGATAAAGCGAAAAAAGATTTGTTTATAGAAACGGACCCGGAAAATGTTGACGGCTTGAACTTTCTGCAGGGAAAGAGCATGGCCTATGTCAATGAAAAAGCATTTGAGGGAACTGTTCTGGCACACGCTGACGGAGGTGTCCCCAGCGTTGTACTCCGTGCACCCGATTTTTCTGAAGAGACGCTCGGCTACATGGTTTATTTCTTTGAAAAGGCCTGTGCGATTTCCGGAAGCCTGCTCGGCGTAAATCCCTTCAACCAGCCCGGAGTTGAAAGCTACAAGAAAAACATGTTCGCCCTTCTTGGCAAGCCGGGTTATGAATCGGAAAAGAGTGCTTTGGAGGCGAGATTAAAGAACTAGCAAAAGCAGGGTTTTTCTCCGCTTTTGCGGAAATAATATAATATAGGGGGAGTTTTCATGATAACTCTTATCGTTGGCAAAAAAGGTTCAGGAAAAACAAAAAAGCTGATCGAAAGTGCAAACGACGCGGCCAAAAAATCAAACGGCAATGTTGTAGTCATTGAAAAAGGTCTGAAATTGACCTACGATTTATCCCATCAGGTAAGGCTGATCGACAGCGACGCATACGGAATTCAGGGTGCAGACGCACTCGTTGGTTTTATCAGCGGTATTTGTGCAGGCAACTATGACTTGACGGATATTTTTGTTGATTCCACCTTAAAGATAATTGGGCATGATATGAAAGCCCTCGTACAGTTTACGGAAAAAATGAATGCCCTTTCCACGCAGGCCGATACTACGATCTCGCTTCTTGTTTCCGCGAGCAAAGAGGAGCTGCCGGAGGAAATCCGCTCCTTCTCCGTTCAAAGCTAAGGGCAAACCTTTCTTTCATAATGCTGCCGCAGGCGTTTCGTCTTCGGCAGCTTCTTTATGAATATGAATATATTGTAATTTTCTATTGACAAAACATAGATAAATCTATATAATAAGCTAATGTAGTGCTGAGGTGTAATTATGCTTCTTGATTTGAAAAAGGTGTTTTCCGACAGGGAGGAAAGCTGTTCCTTTGACTACCTGCTGGATTTGTCATCTGCCGATATCAATGGCTATCATCCCTTTGTTTCGCCTGTGAAGGTACGGGGTACCGTGAAAGGTCAGGACGGCTTTGCGCAGCTTAACGCCGAGGTTTCGTTTGAATTTTCCATTCCGTGCGACCGATGCATGAAGCAGATCGACAAATGCTGTCATAATACCTTTTGGCACACCCTGGTGTTGTCTTTGGAAAACGAGGACGACGTCAGCTATGTGGAGGTTCCCGATTACCAGCTGGATTTGGACGAGCTGATCCGGGCGGATATTTTGCTTGAGCTGCCGTCCAAGTATTTATGCAGCGATGATTGCAAAGGCCTGTGTCCTTCCTGCGGGAAAAATTTGAATGAGGGAACATGCGATTGTGATTTTCATCAGATTGATCCTCGTTTGGAGGCTCTTAAAAAACTAATAGATTAGTCTGAGTTTTATAAGGAGGTGCTGAAGATGGCGGTACCAAAGAGAAAATTGTCGAGTGCAAGGCAGAATAAAAGACGTTCAAATGTTTGGAAGATGAGTGCTCCTGCTCTGGTGAAATGCCCTAAATGTGGCGAGTGGAAGACTCCGCACAGAGTTTGTGGCAGTTGTGGTTACTACAACGGCAGGGAAGTAATCAAAAAAGAAGCATAAGCTTTGTTTGATTTTCCAAAAATGTAGAGAAGGAGCGATCCTTCTCTTATTTTTTTATGAAATCTTTGTGCAGCAGAGGAGTTATTATGTCAGTTAAGATTCTATCGGTCGATCGGGACAGCCCTGCCGAAAAAAAGAAGATACTGCCGGGGGAAACGCTTGTTTCCATCAACGGCAATGAGATTAATGACGTTCTGGACTATCGTTTTTACGAGACGAGCAAAAACCTGTCCCTTCTGCTGACGGACGGCGGCAAGAATCCCCGTACGGTCTCCATCCGAAAAGGGGAATACGAATCGATCGGGCTGGAATTCGAGACTTATTTGATGGATGATCAGCATTCCTGCCGCAACAAATGTATTTTTTGCTTTATCGATCAGCTGCCGAAGGGAATGCGCAGTACCCTTTACTTCAAAGACGATGATTCCCGTCTCTCTTTTTTGTTCGGAAATTATATTACGCTGACCAATATGAGCGATCATGATGTCGACAGAATCATAAAAATGCACATCAGTCCCGTGAACATATCGGTTCACACCACAAATCCCGAGCTTCGGGTAAAAATGATGGGGAACCGGTTCGCCGGGGAATCGCTCCAAATCTTGTACCGGCTCGCGCAGGCGGGCATCAAGATGAATACGCAGCTCGTCGTCTGCAGGGGAATCAACGACGGGGAAGAGTTAAAACGCAGCTTGACCGATCTGGGAAGCCTCTATCCGGCGGTGCAGAGCATTGCCGCCGTGCCGGTCGGCCTGACACGGTTCCGGGAAGGGCTGTTCCCGCTTGAGTCGTTCGACAGGGATTCCGCGGAAGCGGCCGTCCGGATTCTGGAGGAATTCGGGGACCGCTTTACGGACGAGTTCGGGGAAAGAATCTGCTACGCCGCGGACGAATTCTACCTGAAGGCGGGGCGTCCCATCCCGCCCGCCGAATTCTACGGCGATTTTGACCAGCTGGAAAACGGGGTGGGCCTGATGGCGAACCTGAAGCAGGAATTTGAGAGCGCTCTGGAGGATTTTCAGGCTCCTTCCAAACCCCGCCGGGTTACGCTGGTAACAGGGACAAGCGTTTATAATTTTCTGAACTCTTTACTTGACGAATTAAGAATAAAATGCAATAATTTAGCATGTAATCTTATTCCAATCATGAATCATTATTTTGGGGAGACCATAAATGTTACGGGGCTGATAACCGGTACCGATATCATACGGCAGTTAAAAGGGAAAGACTTAGGCGACGAGCTGATTGTGCCCGCCGTTATGCTTCGCCGCGAGGGAGATATTTTTCTGGATGATCTTTCCCTTGACGATCTGAGCAAAGCCTTGAATATAAAAGTTACCGTATCTCCCAATGACGGATATGAGCTTTTGAATACAGTATTAGGGAGTTGATGTGATTGGCTAAACCTGTAGTTGCAATTGTAGGCAGGCCAAATGTCGGAAAATCGACACTTTTTAATAAATTGATCGGTGAACGCCTTTCCATTGTAGACGACACCCCGGGGGTTACCAGGGACAGAATCTACGGAGAATGCGAGTGGGGGAACCGAACCTTTTCCATTGTCGATACGGGCGGTATTGAACCCGATTCCGGCGACGTAATTTTAACCCAGATGAGGATGCAGGCCCAGCTTGCGATCGACGCGGCGGACGTCATTGTGCTTGTTACGGATATCCGTACGGGCGTTGTGGCCACTGACTCCGATATCGCGGCTATGCTGCTGAAAAGCGGAAGACCCGTGATCCTCTGCGTCAACAAGTGCGATACGATCGGGGAACCTCCGGCAGAATTTTACGAGTTTTACAATCTGGGGCTCGGCGACCCGGTAGCGGTTTCCTCCGTTCACGGCCACGGTACCGGCGATCTGCTCGACAGGATTGTGGAGCATCTTCCCGCCGAGGAAGAAGACGAGACCGACAGTGAAATCATTAAAGTCGCCATCATCGGCAAGCCGAACGTGGGGAAATCTTCCCTTGTGAACAAAATTTCCGGCGAGGAAAGATGCATCGTTTCCGACATTGCCGGCACAACGCGGGACGCGATCGATACGACCATTGAAAATCAGTACGGGCGTTTTACGCTGATCGATACCGCAGGGCTCCGCAGGAAAAGCAAAGTGGACGATTCCATTGAAAAATACAGTGTCATCCGTGCGCAGATGGCGATAGAACGGGCCGACGTCTGCGTGATCATGATAGACGCCTCGGTCGGGTTTACCGACCAGGATTCCAAGGTGGCCGGTCTGGCGCACGAAGCGGGGAAGGGCTGCGTCATTGTCGTCAATAAATGGGATATCATAGAAAAAGACGACCGTACCATGACAGAATACCGCAAAAAGCTGGAGGACGATTTTTCTTTTATGTCCTACGCCCCTATGATCTTTATTTCAGCAAAAACAGGTCAGAGGCTCGACCGTCTCTTTGACCTGATCAAGCATGCCGCGAACTCCAACTCCATGCGGATTGCCACAGGCATGCTCAACGATGTCCTGGCGCAGGCTGTGGCCAGAGTCCAGCCGCCGACGGACAAGGGAAGGAGGTTGAAAATCTATTACATGACACAGGCGACGGTCAAACCGCCTACCTTTGTATGCTTTGTAAATTCCGCACAGCTGTTCCATTTTTCGTACCAAAGGTATCTTGAAAACCGAATCCGAGAAACTTTTGGACTGGAAGGCACCCCCATCCGGCTGATTGTGCGCGAGCGAGGAGATAAGTAAGGAGGAGTTACTGATGTTCAGTTATCTTAGGGATTTTGCACTGCCATCGGTTTTAGTAGCGCTTGTTTCATATTTCTTAGGAAGTATCAGTTCTTCTATCATTTTTACAAAAGTATTCGATAATAATGTGGATATCCGCACGCTGGGCAGCGGAAACGCGGGGGCGACCAATGTCCTGCGTTCCGTCGGCGTCAAGGCTGCGATTTTTACCTTTATTTTTGATTTTGCCAAAGGCGCGGTTTCCGTTATGATCGGCAGGGCGGTTTTTCAGTATGTCTGCAGCCAGGCTGCGGCGCCTCTGGCGATAAACCCGCACGTCGTGGCGCAGTACGGCGCCTATATTGCGGGTGTGGCCTGCGTTTTCGGACATATTTATCCGATTTATTTCGGTTTCAGAGGCGGAAAGGGCGTACTGACCAGCGCCGCAATGATCGCGTTGATCGACTGGCGTGTGTTCCTGATCGTGATCGGTGTGTTTCTGGCTTTGTTCCTGAGCACCCAGATTGTCTCTCTGTCCTCCATCTGCGCGGCGGCGGCTTTCCCGGTTGCCACATTCATCATTACCTTTTTTATCGATTTCAGGGGAAACCAGGCGGCCGCCGGGCCGGTTCCGATTTCTTATGTATGGATAACGACCGCCGTTGCATTTTGTATGGGTTTTGTTCTGATCTATAAGCACAGAACCAATATTGAAAGAATCAAGAACGGGACCGAAAAGAAAATCACGATTAATCACAAAACATAAAAGCAGTGCCGCTATGAATCGGTCATAGCGGCACTGCTTTATCCCTTCTTTTACGCAGAAAAAAGGAGCCCTTCAAGGCTCCTCTAAACATAATGTTTTTCGATCAGACGGCCCGGGTTACCTTGCCGGAACGCAAGCAACGGGTGCAGGCGTAAATACGCTTAGGAGTACCGTTCACAACTGCTTTAACACGTTTAATATTGGGCTTCCAAGTTCTGTTCGCACGTCTGTGTGAGTGGGAGACCCTAATACCGAAAGCCATATCCTTGCCACAAACATCACATTTTGCCATGTGTCTGCACCTCCTTTAAAAGGACTGTTTATAGAATCGCAACAGTAGTATTCTATCAGATAATAAATGGAATTGCAAGCCTTTTCGGGGCTTTTTTGATGATATTATCCCAGGAAAATGAATTTCAGCGATAAATCTTCCGGTTTTTATCGCCTTGCTTGTTTTTTAGGGCGAAAGGTATTATAATAATATCCCATAAAGGAGACTATGATATGCTGTTTAACATGATAAGTGATGTTTTTTCAGGACAGCCGTTTGACATGGCTTCCGCTTTATCCCAAATACTGGCTACCCTGTTTATCATTTTCTGCATTCTGCCTCTGCACGAATATGCGCACGGCTGGGTTGCCTACAAGCTTGGCGACAAAACTGCCAAATACAGCGGCAGACTGACTTTGAATCCGCTCGCCAGCATTGACCCGGTCGGTTCGCTGTTCCTTCTTCTGTTCGGCTTTGGCTGGGCGAAGCCGGTTCCGGTTGATTCCCGGTACTTTAAAAACCCGAAACGCGACATGGCCATTACGGCTTTGGCGGGACCCTTGTCCAACCTGCTGGCGTCTCTTGTCGGCGCCGTGATTTATCAGGGGCTTTGGATTGCGCTGAAAGCAAATGTCCCTGTGTTTGTCCAGACCTTCTTTATCGCCTATATCACGATCAATGTCGCCCTCGCGGTGTTCAATATGATTCCGCTGCCGCCGCTGGACGGCTCCAAAATTCTGGGCGCTTTTCTGTCCAGTAAGGCGCTTTACAATTATTACAGGTACCAGAACATTATCATCATGATCGCCTTTGTGGTCTTGTTCAGCGGTATGCTCCGCGTTCCCCTTGCCGTCCTGCAGAACGCCTGCCTGAACGTTGTGCTGTGGCTGGCGGAGCTTCCGTTCAAACTGTTCGGCCTGTTATAAAAGGGAAGAATCATGGAAAAACTATCCTATCGGCTGCCTGTTTTTGAAGGGCCTCTTGACCTGCTGCTCTATCTGATTGCCAAAAACAAGCTGAATATCTGTGAGATTCCGATTGCCGAGCTTCTGGACCAGTACACGGAGCACATACAGGCAATGAAGGAACAGGATATGGATATCGCGAGCGATTTTCTGGAGATGGCGGCGCGGCTGGTCTATATGAAAACCGTTTATCTGCTCCCGAAGCACGAGGAAGCGGACGAGCTTCGGCGGGAACTGAGCGGACAGCTTCTGGAATATCAGGAATGCAAGCGCGTCGCGCGGGTTTTAGCCGAACATTTCAGCTTTAACGCTTTTGTCCGTGAACCTGCTGAAATACAGGTTGATCCCACTTACCGGCGCAATCATACGCCCGCGGAGCTTTTTCATGCTTATCATAACGCGGTGGGGAGGGGCAGGCGCCTGATTCCGCCGCCTCCCGAAGCGTTTTCCCACCTTATTACGCACAAAACCGTAACGGTTTCCTCCCGGATCATCTATGTGCTGCGCCGCCTTTGGCAGAGGGACGGCATCAGATATGAAGAATTGTTTGAGGAAAAACGGGACAAATCCGATCTGGTGGCTACTTTTTTGGCGGTCCTGGAGCTGGTGAAAGGGAAGCGGGTGCGCATTGAGGGCGGCAGTTGCAGCGCGGTGGTAAAATTAATCAATGGCGGTGTGAAAAATTGGAGATCAAGAAATTTCAGGGAGCAATAGAAGCGATTCTTTTCTCAAGCGGAGATCCGGTTTCCATTGACAGAATAGCGGATGCGCTGGACCTGGACAAGTCCACCGCCGCGAAAATGCTTCAAAATTTAATGGACGAGTTCAACCGCGAAGGCGCGGGCGTCCAGATTGTAAAGCTGGAAGATCATTATCAGATGTGCTCCAATCCCCAATATGCCGGATATGTCCGACAGATTCTGGATATGCGCCGCAACACCCCCCTGTCCCAGGCGGGCATGGAGGTGCTTGCCATTGTCGCCTATAATCAGCCGGTAACAAAGGCTTTTGTGGAGCAGGTCCGCGGTGTGGACTGTTCCGGCGTGCTGGGAAGTCTGACTGCGAAGGGACTGATCGAAGAGCGGGGCCGGCTGGAGCTTCCGGGCAGGCCGCTGCTTTACGGCACCACGCCGAATTTTTTGCGGTGCCTGAATATTTCTTCTCTCAGCGAGCTTCCTCCTCTTGAAAAATCTCGGCGGGAGGAAAACGAGGCAGAGGAAATGGCGGATGTTTCCGCCGGATGACCGGATAAATGGATGAACGGCAGGAGGCATTATGACAGCTTTATGGATTATTTTGGGAATTGCCCTGTTCCTTTTTGTCCTTCTGCTCTTTCCCGTTTCTGTTTCCGCCTGCTTTGAACAGGAGTTTTCCGCGAAAA
Organism: Caproiciproducens sp.; assembly: GCF_053840905.1. Classification (NCBI taxonomy): domain Bacteria; kingdom Bacillati; phylum Bacillota; class Clostridia; order Eubacteriales; family Acutalibacteraceae; genus Caproiciproducens; species Caproiciproducens sp. The sequence continues at coordinate 21,985 of NZ_JBNLXQ010000017.1, read as the reverse complement.
TCAAGTATTTGTTTTTCAGCTATCGAATTCCGCCGGAACCCCGGGAAGCCGGGGAACCGGAAAAAACTGGAAAGGAAGAAACAAAGGGAAAAAGTGACGCATATTCAAAATTCAGGGACATAATAAAGCGGAAGGGCTTATCCGGCTTTTTGAACATCATCAGTGAATTTGCCTCCGTTGCCACAGGGGCGGCGAAAAAGCTTTTTTCTCACGTCGTCATTCAGCGTATTTTTGTCGATATTGCGGTTGCGGATGAAGACGCCGCGCAGGCCGCCATTTCCTACGGATGCACCTGTTCCGTGGTTTATCCCGCGATGTCGGTGCTTGTTACCCGGGTGAAATGCAAGGACTATCATATCCATATCGCTCCCGACTTCAATGAGAAGGAGAGCCGGATTTTCTTTACCTGCGAAATAAAAACGAAGCTGCTTTTTATTCTTTCGTCCATGCTGCCCGCGCTATTGAAATCACTGATGCTGCTGAAAAAAATAAATATAAAAAACCCGGCGAAAATAAATAAAACGACAGATAAGGCGGTGCATTAAAAATGAGCGATCATCCTATTGAAGGCATGATGAATACAACTCTGGAAAAAATCAAACAAATGGTTGACATCAATTCCATTGTCGGCGACCCGATTACCGCACCGGATGGATCCATTATTATTCCGATCTCCAAGATCAGCTATGGGTTCGCTTCCGGCGGTTCTGACTTCCCAAGTAAAGTCCAGTCGGAAAAGAACTTTTTCGGCGGAGGTACCGGAGCCGGCGTTTCCATCAATCCGGTAGCCTTCATTACGATTTGCAACGGCTCGGTGAAAATGCTGCAGATTGATCCGTACAACAATACCGCGGACAGAGTGATCGGCATGTTCCCCGAGGTGGTCGATAAAATCAACGGCCTTTTTAACAAAAAAGGCGAAGGAAAAAAAGCAAAAAACACTGAAAACAAAAACGGGGAGGATGTTTCACAGACAAAAGGCGTGAAACTGGACGACCCGCAAATATAATTTTTCAATATTGAAGCAACCGCTTGCATATAAATGGATAGGCAGGTGGTTGTTTTGTTAAAAAAGAAAATATCTTTATGGTTATGTCTGTTCTTTTTCTCTTTTTCCTTTCCGGTTTCCGTATGGGCGGAGGGCCAGCCGCAGGTTTCGGCAAAATCGGCGGTATTGATGAACGCGGACGATGGGCGGGTACTGTACGCGAAGAACGAAAATGACAAACGGCCCATGGCAAGCACGACAAAGATCATGACTGCCCTGATTACGCTGGAAACCGCCGCGGTGGATAATAAAATCGTTACCATAACGGACGGCATGGTTCGGGTAGAGGGTTCCTCCATGGGTCTGAAGCCCGGCAACAAGCTCAGTCTGAAATCTCTGGCGGAAGGAATGCTGGTCGTTTCGGGAAATGACGCGGCCAATTCCGCGGCCATTGCCATAGGCGGTTCCTTAGAGGCCTTTGCGGAGCTGATGAATCAGCGGGCGCAGCAGTTGGGCATGAAGGATACCCATTTTGTCACGCCCTCCGGCCTGGACAATTCGGCGCATTATACAACGGCCAGCGATCTGGCCAAATTGGCCATGGCGGCGATGCAGAATCCCGATTTTGCGGAAATCGCCTCCCAAAAGGCGGTCACCGTGCAATATGTGAATCCGGCTCAGACCATCCGCTTTACCAATCACAACAAGCTGCTGAGCATGTATGAGGGCTGTATCGGGGTGAAAACGGGCTTTACCAAAAAATCCGGAAGATGCCTGGTCTCCTCGGCGGAGCGGGATGGGGTCTGTCTGGTCGCGGTTACGCTGGATGCGCCGGACGATTGGAACGATCATCAGAAAATGCTGAATTACGGGTTCGCGCAATTGTCCTCGTATCCCGTTGACGACTCCTCTTTCACAGTGCGGATCCCGGTTGTGGGCGGTTCGTCAAACCGGATTATGGTGAAGGGCAGCGAGGGGAAAGAAATCGTTGTGACCGCTGATGAAATACCGAATATAAAAAGGACTGTCGAACTGCCCTCTTTTTTTTATGCGCCCGTACGGGAAGGGCAGACGCTCGGCGTTGTCCGGTACACGCTGAACGGGAAAACGCTTGCCACAACGGATCTGATTGCCGACGGGCAGGTTCCGAGAGCTGCGATCCACAAAAACAGCTTCCAGATAGTTTGGGACTGGGTAAAAAATCTGTTTCTATAAATGAAATATAAAGGATGTATGACACGATGGCAAAAGATGTTAGGCTGCAAAAAATGCTTGCGGACTGCGGGGTTGCTTCCAGAAGAAAGGCGGAAGAAATGATTTCCGCCGGGGAAATAAAGGTGAATGGCGTTACAGCAAAAATCGGCGATAAGGTAGATCCGAAAAAGGATAAGGTCAGCGTGAACGGCAGGCTGCTGGACACTCATGTGAAGCCGGTCTATATCATGCTGAACAAACCGCGCGGCTTTATCACCACCATGAGTGACGAGATGGACCGCAAATGCGTGGCCGAGCTCATTAAGGATGTGCCGGAGCGTATTTATCCGGTGGGGCGTCTGGACCGGGAGTCCGAAGGGCTTCTGCTGATGACGAACGACGGGGAATTTGCCAACGCGATGACCCACCCGTCGCTGCATATTCCCAAAACCTATCGCGTAACGGTGCATCCTTCCATTTCGGAAGACCAGCTGACCCAGATAGCGGTGGGCATCGTAATCGACGGCAGAAAAACCGCACCGGCCAAGGTCAACGTTCTTTCCCAGGAGGCGGGGCGCGTGGTGCTGGAAATCGTGCTGTACGAAGGAAGAAACCGCCAGATCCGCAAAATGTGCGAACAGCTCGGTCTGGAAGTAGCACGGCTGAAGCGGATTGCGGTCGGTCCCGTAAAGCTCGGAATGCTCCAGCCCGGAACGTGGCGGCCCCTTACCGCTGAGGAAGTCAAAAAGCTTACCGCCGGGGCAAAAGCGGACAAGCAGCAAAAAGAAGCGGGGAGTGAAAAGGATGATTTCCATTCTGATATTAAACGACCAGGACAGAGCCGCCCAAATCATACGGACCGTCCCCGCCGCAGAAAATAACGCGCGGGTTCTCATGATGAGGGAAGGGGATCGGGAGCTGGGCTATGTGGTCGTCGACATGCAGTCTTCGGTGATCCGGATGCTGAAAATGGAGATCGCCGGGTGTGAAAGTCTGGAAGAGCTGGATGCCCCTGGCCGTTTGTGCGCGGACAGTATGCTCCGGGCCGCCGCCTCCTACGGAGCGACGATCGGCGCCTATCGGATGGAATCCCGGATCGACGGTCTTCAGGAGTTCCTTTCCGGATGCGGTTTTCTATGGTCAAATGATAAATTCACAAGTCCTCTGTCGAATTTTATAAAGATATGTAAAAAATAAACAGAATTTTCCGGAAATACTTGCGAACTTCTTTGTAATATATTATACTTAATTTGATTTCGTTAATTTTTTTACATGCGAATTCATATAAAACGGAGGAATTGAAAATGAGTAAGGTCGATTGTTCGGAACGGCTGCGCACCGCCCGTGACACGGCGAAAAACGCGACAGGCTATCGACGTATCAGCACTTTATTTGACGTAGGCAGCTTCAATGAAATCGACAGCTTGTCCAGGTCAGGGGAAGACTATACGGAAGTTGTCGCGGGTTATGGTACAATTGAAGGCGTCCCCGCTTACGCTTTTTCCCAGAACAGCGATGTTGCGGGCGGCTCCATGTCGAGCGCACAGGCTGCAAAAATCAAAAAATTATACAATCTTGCCCTTAAAACAGGACTTCCCGTCGTTGGGATCTACGATTCTATCGGCGGACGGCTGAAAGAGGGCGGTAATATGCTGGCGGCTTACGGCGACATTCTGTTGACCGCCAATCAGCTTTCGGGCGTTGTTCCCCAGATTTCACTCGTGCTGGGTCCCTGTATCGGCACGTCCGCTATGATCGCCGCCGGCGCCGATATTGTGGTGATGTCGGATAAGGGCGAGCTGACCATCGATACCAACGGGGAACACGGTTCCGCGGATGAGGCCGCAGAGCTGGGCGTTTGCCATCTTGCTGCCGGTGACGAGCAGGACGCGATTTCTTCCGTGCGCAAGCTGATTACCCTTCTGCCCTCCAATAATCTTTCCGGGGCCCCGATTCTGGATATCCAGGGTTCCGCCGATACGGCCGACCTGACCGATGATTCCGATCTCCGTTCCATTCTGTCGGCGGTTTGCGATGACGAAAGCTTTCTGGAGCTCAGTGAAAAATATGGTAAAGCCGCTGTCACGGGACTGTCCGAGATCGACGGCTCAACCACGGGCGTCGTTGCCCTGACCGGTGTGCTGGATGCGGATGCCTGCGCAAAGGCGGCGCGCTTTGTAAGGTTCTGCGACGCGTTTTCACTGCCGGTCGTCACCTTTGTAAACGCTGAAAAATTCACTTCCCTGCGGGAAGCTTCCAAGCTGTCCAGCTGCTATTCGGAAGCGACGACCGGAAAAGTCGCCGTCATTACCGGATCGGCTTACGGTCCGGTTTACGTTGCGGCAGCCGGGCGCGGAGCCAATGCCGATTATACCATGGCGTGGCCGAACGCAGTGGTTTCTCCGCTTGCACCGGAAACCGCGGCCGTATTTCTCTGGAATGACCGTCTGAAGGGCTCCGCCGATCCCGCTGAGGACCGTAAGCGGTTGATTGAAGAATACAAAACGACGGAAGCGTCTCCGTTTGGCGCCGCCGCCCACGGATTTGTGGAAGATATTATTCTGCCGGAGGAAACAAGAATCCGCGTGATTGCCGCCCTGCAGATGATATCGGGCAAAAGAGTTTCCGGTCTTCCCAAGAAACACAGCAACATTCAGATATAGTCACCGCGGATCCATTTGAATTATTTAGGAGGTCAAACATATGAAAAACCTTAAAATAACCGTCAACGGCACTGTTTATGATGTTCAGGTTGAAGAAGTAAGCGGTTCTGCCCCGGCATCCGCACCCGCCGCCCCGGCTGCCAAGGCCGCGGCCCCCGCTCCTGCTCCGGCAAGTGCACCCGCTGCACCGGCGCCGGCTCCCGCTCCGAAAGCGGCTGTTCCGGCCGATGCGGAACTGATTTCCTCCCCGATGCCGGGCACGATCGTTTCCGTTAACGTAGCCCCGGGCCAGGCTGTGAAAAAGGGAGACGTCCTGCTTGTTTTAGAGGCGATGAAAATGGAGAATGAGATTATGGCTCCGCACGACGCTGCCGTCGCGGCGGTTCATGTAAACAAAGGGGACAGTGTCGATTCCGGCACTCCTCTTGTTTCCCTCCAGTAAGGGGGTATTATCATGGCTAAAAAAATTGGAATTACCGAAACCGTCCTGCGCGACGCCCACCAGTCTTTGATTGCAACCAGAATGCCGATCGAAGACATGCTGCCCATCCTTGATAAGCTTGACAAGGTCGGGTACCATTCCCTGGAATGCTGGGGCGGCGCCACCTTCGACGCCTGTCTCCGCTTCCTGAACGAGGACCCGTGGGAAAGGCTGAGGACCCTGCGCAAAAATTGCCCAAACACAAAGCTGCAGATGCTTTTCAGAGGGCAGAATATGCTTGGCTACCGCCATTACGCCGACGACGTACTGGAATATTTTGTCCAGCGCTCCGTAGCGAACGGTATTGATATTATCAGAATTTTTGACGCCCTGAATGACATCAAGAATTTGAATGTCGCCATCAAGGCCGCCAAAAAAGAGGGCGCTCACGCACAGGTCGCCATTTCCTACACGACCGGCCCGATTTTTACGCATGAATATTATATCGATTATGCGAAGAGGATCGAGGAAACCGGAGCGGATTCCATCTGCATTAAAGATATGGCCGCCCTTTTAACGCCTTACGAAACCTACGACCTTGTCAAGGCCGTCAAATCCGCGGTCAAAATCCCGGTTCAGCTGCATACGCATTATACCTCCGGCCTTGCTTCCATGTGTGAGCTGAAGGCCGTGGAAGCCGGTGCCGATCTGCTTGACACGGCTATGTCTCCCCTGGCGCTGGGGACCTCCCATACACCGACGGAGTCCATGGTGGCGGCGCTCAAGGGAACGGAATACGATACCGGCCTGGATTTGGTTCTGCTCAACGAAATCAGGGAATATTTCATGACCCTGAGGGCGAAATACATCAAGAGCGGACTGCTCGACCCCAGTATGCTGGCGACAAACACGAAGGCCCTGATTTATCAGGTGCCGGGCGGAATGCTGTCCAACCTGCTTTCACAGCTGAAGCAGGCCGGCAAGGCAGACAAACTGGAGGAGGTCCTCCAGGAAGTCCCGCGTGTCCGCAAGGATTCCGGCTATCCGCCGCTGGTTACGCCTACGTCCCAGATCGTCGGCACACAGGCCGTGTACAATGTCATTACCGGCGAGCGTTACAAAATGTGCACGAATGAATTCAAGGATCTGGTCGCCGGAAAATACGGCTCCACTCCCTTGCCGATCGACGACGAGTTTGCGAAGAAGATCATCGGCGACACGCCGAGAATCACGTGCCGTCCGGCCGACCTGCTGCAGCCCGAACTTGAATCCCTCCGCAAAGAGTGCGCCCAGTGGACGGAGCAGGAGGAAGACGTTCTTTCCTACGCTCAGTTCCCGAAGGTCGCTGCCGACTTCTTCAAGAAACGCGCGGAGAAAAAATACGGCATTGACGGAAAGCACGCGGACGCCGAAAAAATGGTTCATCCAGTCTAATATCCTTTTCCCGATCAATTCAGCCCCAAAATTGGGGCTGAATTGTTTTGCTCTAGTTGACAATTCCTATGGAAAACTGATATTATTATTAATAATGCTCTTTGTTCAAAATGAAAGAGAACCCTGCACGATAAATTGAAAGTGAATTGAGATGATACTGCGTGATAAAAAGCATGACGGGCTTTGGAAGATGCGAAGAAGTGATCAGCGGAAGGGACATCATCATTGAAATTAAATCCGTGAATCACAGATATTTTGAGTTTTCATCCCGAATCACCCGCGGATACGGCTTTTTGGATGAAAAATTGAAATCCTACCTGCAAAGCAAAATTTCCAGAGGAAAAATCGACGTTTATGCTTCCATTGAGACCATGGAGGACACGGATGCCCAGGTGCTGGTCAACCATTCCCTGGCGGCGGGATATGTGAATGCGCTGCGGGAGCTTGCGCAGCGGTACAATCTGCGGGACGACATTTCCGTGGGGACCGTCTCAAGGTATTCCGACATCTTCACCGTCCATAAGGCGCCCGAAGACGAGCAGATCATTTGGGATTCCGTCCGGCAGGTCACCGACCGGGCGCTGACCGCGTTTCTGAAAATGCGGGAAACAGAGGGGGAACGCTTAAAGGCGGATGTTTTGCAGCGTGCGGAATCGATTTTGCAGACGGTCGGGAAAATCGAGGAGCGCTCGCCCCAGACCGTAAGCGAATATCAGCAGAAGCTGACCCAGAAGCTGACCGAGCTGTTGAGCGACAGCAATATCGACGAACAGAGAATCCTGACCGAAACGGCTATTTTTGCCGATAAGATCGCTGTCTCTGAAGAAACCGTACGGCTTCGCAGCCATTTTGAACAGTTCTCCAATATGCTGAATTCCAATGAGGCGATCGGCCGGAAACTGGATTTTATCGTACAGGAAATGAACCGTGAGGCGAATACCATCGGTTCCAAATGCATTGATTCCCAAATCGCGTACATGGTTGTGGACATCAAAGCGGAGATTGAAAAAATCCGCGAACAGATACAAAATATAGAGTAATCATTGCCAAGGCAATGGAGGGGGATGTCTTTATGAAGCTTATTAATATCGGATTTGGCAACATGGTTTCCGCCAACCGGCTTGTTGCGATTGTCAGTCCGGAATCCGCTCCGATCAAACGCGTGATACAGGACGCGAAGGAGCGCGGCACTTTGATCGACGCAACCTATGGCCGCCGCACCAGAGCGGTGATTATCACGGACAGCGACCATGTGATCCTGTCCGCCGTTCAGCCGGAGACCGTCGCCAACAGGCTGAACGACCGCGAAGAGGACCTCACCGACGAGGAGCTTGAAGACGATGAAGAATAAGGGGCTTCTGGTTGTCTTTTCCGGTCCGTCAGGTGCGGGGAAGGATACGATCCTGAAAAAGCTGCTGGAAAAGAATCCGAATATCCGCTTATCCGTATCGGCCACAACCCGTCGGCCCCGTGAGGGAGAAGTCCACGGCAGAGATTATTTTTTTGTGGACAGAGATGAATTTATCAGAATGACGCAACAGGACGAAATGATTGAAAGCGCGGAATACTGCGGAAATTTTTACGGTACTCCGCGCAAACCGATTGATCATTGGCTTGCAAATGGGGATGATGTCATTTTGGAAATCGAAGTGCAGGGCGGGTCCCAGATTAAAAGGAAATGTCCCGACAGCGTCAGTGTTTTTATCCTTCCCCCCTCGCTCGCGGCGCTTGAGCAGCGGCTGAAGGACCGCAGAACGGAAAGCGAAGAAGCGGTACAAAAAAGGCTTGCCGCCGCCGAAAAGGAAATCCTGGAAGCGGTCCACTACGATTACGCTGTGATTAACGATACGGTCGATCATGCGGTCGACGAAATTACTCACATTATTTGTGCCGAAAAGCATAAGGTAAAGAGAGATCATCTTTTAATTGAAAGGATACTGAATCATGCTTAAACCATCCGCAGATTTGATTGTAAGACCAAATCAAAGCCGTTATTCCCTCGTGATCGCTGTTGCAAAAAGAGCGAGAGAAATTGCGGCCGATGCTGAAAACAGGGGAGAAATCCTGATTGAAAAACCGGTTGATATGGCCGTTCACGAATTGATGGAAAATAAATACAGGATCGTCGAGCCCGACAGCCGTTCCAGAGAATAATCCGGCGAGGTATAAAATGTCCGATTTTACCATTGCAAAAGTAGCGGTAGAGAAAACCGTTTATCATTTTGATAAAGCTTTTGACTACACGGTTCCCTCCGGGCTTCTCGCAGCGGTGAAGCCGGGATGCCGTGTAATGGTGCCTTTCGGCGGGGCCGACAGCAAGCGGCAGGGAATGGTCCTCGCCCTGACCCGTCGGGACAGCGCGGAAAAGCTGAAGCCGGTTTTGGAGCTTCTGGACCCGGCTCCGCTCCTTTCCCAGGAGGCGCTCCGCCTTGTTCTTTGGCTGAAGGAGCATTATTTCTGCACGCTTTATGATGCCGTCAAGCTGCTTTTGCCAACGGGAATCAATTTTAAAATCAGGACGGAGTATTCGCTTGCCGTTCCCATTCCTTCTTTGGATATGGACGGCTTGGACGAAGTTGAAAAGCAGATCGTTCTCTATCTTTCCCATGCCGGCGCCGGCGTCGACCGTGATAAGCTTTTAAAGGAGCTGGGACTTTCCGGTGATTCCAATATCCCCGAAAAGCTCTGTAAGGCGAACATCCTGGTCAAAAGCAGCGGAACAGTCCGGCAGGTGGGAGACGCCTCGCAGAAAATGGTGCGGTTAACCGAAAATCAGGAACCGCATAAACTGACGCTGAAGCAGAAAAGCGTTTACGATCTTCTCAGCGACGTCGGCAGCGCTTCTTTAAAGGAACTCTGTTATTTTGCGGGTGTTACCCCCGTGGTTGTGAACGCGCTGGTCAAAAAGGAACTCGCGCAATACTACGAGGTTGAAATTTATCGGAATCCCTACGATCATATCCAGAACGGCGGGCCCGCGGAAGACATCGTCCTTTCCGCGGAGCAGCAGCAGGCATACGCGAATTTATACCGGCAATACGCTTCCGGCAGCGGCGGCGTTTCTTTGCTGTACGGTGTTACCGGCAGCGGCAAAACGTCCGTTTTTATGAAGCTGATCGATGCGGTCAGATCGGACGGCCGCGGCGTGATCGTGATGGTACCGGAGATTTCCCTTACCCCTCAGACGATCTCTTTGTTTCACCAGCGCTACGGAAGGGACGTCGCTGTCTTTCACAGCGGACTGAGCCTTGGGGAGCGCATGGACGAATGGAAAAGAGTCAGGAACGGGGAAGCGCTGATCGCGGTTGGGACGCGTTCGGCGGTTTTTGCTCCGTTTGAAAATCTGGGACTCGTTATTTTGGATGAGGAACAGGAATACACCTATAAATCGGAATCGTCCCCGCGCTATCATGCGCGGGATGTGGCAAAGTTTCGCTGCGCTTACCATAAGGCGCTGCTTGTACTGTCCTCGGCGACTCCGTCCATTGAAAGCTATTATCTGGCACAGAACGGGCGCTACGGCTTTAATGTCCTTTCCACCCGTTACGGCAACGCCGTCCTTCCGGAAGTAACGGTGGTGGATATGAATGCGGAGGTGGAAAGCGGAAACACTACGATTTTGAGTTCGGTTCTGCATCAGGCGTTGGATGAGAACCTGAAAAACGGCCGTCAGTCGATTATTCTTCTGAACCGCAGGGGATATAACACATTCGTTTCCTGCAAGGCCTGCGGCCATGTAATGACGTGTCCGAACTGCAGCATTTCGCTGACCTACCACTCTGCCAATCACCGCCTGATGTGCCATTACTGCGGCTATTCCATGCCCCTGATCAAGGAATGCCCCCAGTGCCATGAAAATAAAGTCCGCTTCACCGGTTACGGCACGCAGCGGGCTGAACAGCAGCTGCGGGAGCTCTTGCCCGATGCGCGTATACTGAGGCTGGACACCGACTCGACGATGACGCGGTTTGCCTACGAGAAAAAGCTCCGGCAGTTTGCCGAAGGAGAATACGACATTATCATCGGGACGCAGATGGTCGCAAAAGGGCTTGATTTTGAAAATGTTACGCTTGTCGGTGTGCTTTCGGCCGATCAGACGCTTTACAGCGACGATTTCAGAAGCTATGAGCGCGCGTTCGACCTTCTGACACAGGTAGTCGGCCGTTCGGGCCGCGGTCAGTTTGCGGGGAAAGCGATGATTCAGACCTTTACCCCGGAAAACGATATTATCAAGCTTGCCGCCAGGCAGGATTATCAGGAATACTATGAAGGGGAAATTGCGATCCGAAAAGCGATGCTCTATCCTCCTTTTTCAGATATTTGTGTTGTCGGTTTTGTGGGCGGTACGGAAGCGAAGGTGCGGGAAGCCAGCAAAGTCTTTTTAAATATGCTGAGAACTCTTGCACAAAGCGAGTATTCCTGGCAGCCGATGAGGGTGCTGGACCCCTCTCCGGCATTAATCGGGAAAGTAAGTAATAAATATAGATATAAATTGATCATTAAATGCCGCAATCGTACAAAATTCAGGGAAATGATCTCCCGCCTGCTGATTCGGTTTGCGGGGGTGCGAGAATTTTCCTCGGTATCGGTATTTGCGGATATGAACCCTGACAGTATTATGTAACTTGGAGGTATAATTATGGCGATACGAAACATTATAAAAGAGGGAGACCCGTTCCTGAATAAAGTCTCCCGTCCGGCAGATAAATTTGACAAAAAGCTCGCAATCCTGCTGGACGATATGCAGGAAACCATGCACAGCGCCGACGGAGTCGGTCTTGCCGCGCCGCAGGTGGGGATTTTGAGAAGGGCCGTTGTCATCGACATCGGCGAAGGCCCGATCGAGCTGATCAATCCTGTTTTTCTGGAACAGAGCGGGGAGCAGGAATGTTTGGAAGGCTGTTTGTCCGCCCCCGGGCAATACGGCATTACAAAGCGCCCGATGCATGTGAAGGTCCGGGCCCAGAACCGCAAAGGGGAATCCTTTGAAATAGAAGGGGAAGAACTGCTCGCCACGGTGATGTGCCATGAGATCGACCATCTGGACGGCATTCTGTTCAAATCGCATGTGATTCATATGCTGAGTGATGAAGAGCTGGCGAAGTTAAAATAAGAAAAGCGGGTGATTCAATGCGTATTGTCTTTATGGGAACGCCGGAATTTGCCGTTCCGTGCCTGAAAAGCCTGATTGACGCGGGGCATGACGTCCGCGCTGTTTTTACGCAGCCAGACAAGCCGAAGGGGAGAGGCTATGCGCTTACGCCCCCTCCGGTCAAGGTGCTGGCCGCCGAAAAAAATATCGAGGTCTTTCAGCCGAAAACGCTTCGCACCGCCGAAGCCGCCGAAACGATCCGGAATCTGAAGCCGGACGTGATCGTCGTCGTCGCCTACGGAAAAATACTGCCGAAAGAGGTTCTGGAGATCCCGCCTTACGGCTGCATCAATGTTCACGCGTCCCTTTTGCCGAAATACCGCGGAGCCGCCCCGATTCAATGGTCCGTGATCAACGGGGAAAAGGCTACGGGTGTTACCACAATGTATATGTCGGAGGGGCTGGACACCGGAGATATGTTGCTGACCGCCCGGACGGAGATCGGTCCGGAGGAAACCTCCGGCGAGCTGCATGACCGGCTTTCGCTGATGGGCGCGGATCTGATCGTCGAAACTCTTCAGAAAGTAGAGGACGGAACGATCCAGCGCATTCCGCAGAGCGAGGAAAATACCTGCTATGCCTCCATGCTGACAAAAGAGCTTTCCCGTATCGACTGGAATCAGCCGGCCGGTACGATCCACAATCTGGTCCGGGGGCTTTCCCCGTGGCCTGTGGCAAATACGACCTACCACGGCAGGCTTTTGAAAATTCACAGGACCGGACCGGCTGGCCAATGCAAAGGAAAACCCGGCGAAATTTTGGCGGCGGGCGGCTCGTTTGTCGTTTGCTGCGGGGAAAAGACCGCCCTTGAGCTTGTGGAAGTTCAATACGAAGGCGGGAAAAAAATGAACGGAAAAGATTTTCTTCGCGGGCATCCAACCGGCGAAGATTTTATGGTAAAATAAAGAAAACAACGGAGGGATGAATCATGGGTATGGGACTTTATTATTTTGACTATACATATTTCGTATATATTGTGCCCGCGCTGATTGTGACAATGATCGCACAGTTTCGGGTAAAGTCGACTTTTGAAAAATATTCCCGTATCTCAACGGCAGGAAATATGACGGGGGCACAGGCGGCCTCCAGCGTTGCGCAGTTCGGCGGCGCTCCCGGCGTACAGGTGCGGCGCGTTTCCGGAAACCTGACCGACCATTTTGATCCCCGGGACAATACGATCAGCCTTTCGGACCAGGTTTACGCTTCTACCTCCATTGCGTCGCTTGGCGTAGCCGCTCACGAAGCGGGTCACGCCATCCAGCACGCGCAGGGATACCTGCCGAACAAAATCCGCGCTGTTTTGGTTCCCGTTACGAATTTCGGGTCCCGGCTCGCGGTTCCGCTGATTATTGTCGGGCTGTTTTTGCCTGTTCAGTACGATTTCGTCGTGAATCTGGGAATCGCCCTTTACAGTTTTTCCGTATTGTTCCAGCTCGCAACGCTTCCCGTTGAGTTCAACGCCAGCTTCCGGGCGATCCGAGCGCTGGACGAGGCCGGTATTTTGTATCCTGATGAGCTGGAGGGCGCAAAAAAAGTCCTGCGGGCGGCGGCGATGACGTATCTGGCTGCAAGCTTTACCGCCATTATGTCCCTGCTGAGGCTGCTTGTGCTCGCCGGAAACAGAAGGAGCCGGGATTGATGGACAGTGCGAGAGCCGCAGCACTGGCCGCTCTTTTGCATGTCGATGTGAACGAAGGCTATTCCAATATTGTTCTGGACAAAACGCTGCCTTCCTTTTCTCTGGAACCGCGCGACAAGGCGCTTGCCTCCGCGATCTTTTACGGAGTGCTGGAACGCCGGATCACCCTGGACTACTTCATCAGCCGTTTTTCTAAAATGCCGCTGAAAAAGCTTTCCCCACAGGTACTGGAAATCCTGCGCATGGGCGCCTATCAGATTCTGTACCTTGAAAAAATTCCAAAGTCGGCCGCGGTCAATGAATCCGTTATTCTTGCAAAAGAAAACAATGCTGTAAAGGCGTCTGGCTTTATTAACGCGGTTCTTCGGTCTCTGATCCGAAATCTTGAAAATTTAAAGATTCCCGATGCCGAAAAGGATCGGCTGCTGTCTCTCAGCATTCAGTATTCGTGCCCGCAATGGCTGATTTCCCTGTGGCAAAAATCCTATGGCGAGGAATGTACGCTCCGCTTGCTGGAGAGCACTTTTTCAAAGCCGCCCGTATTTGCCAGAACGAATAATATTTATATTTCTGAGGAAAACTTAATTGAAAAGCTGAATGCGGAAGGTGTAAAGGCTGTTCCCGTTACTTGGCTGGAGCAGGCTGTTGAATTGCGGCAGACGGGCGCAATCGGCCAGCTCGAAAGCTACCGGGAGGGCCTGTTTCACATACAGGATCTTTCTTCTCAGCTCTGCTGCTTCCTGTTTCATCCGCTTCCCGGCGAGCGGGTCGTCGACGTATGCTCCGCGCCCGGAGGCAAAGCCTTTACCATGGCCGAGCTCATGGAAAATAAAGGTGAGCTTCTCGCCTTTGACAAATATAAAGGAAAGGTGAACCTGATCCGGCGGGGAGCGCAGCGCTTAAAGCTCTCTGTAATCAGCGCCGCCGCACGGGACGCTTCCGCTGCGGAAGACGATTTGCCCCCGGCGGATAAAGTCCTTTGCGACGTGCCGTGTTCCGGTCTCGGGATCCTTCGCAGAAAACCGGAAATTAAGTATAAATTACCGTCAGCTATTGACAGTTTGCCTGATTTGCAGTACCTTATTCTGTGTAAATCATCAAAACTGGTCAAGACGAATGGAACTTTATTTTATTCAACCTGCACTTTGAACCCGAAAGAGAACGGCGAGGTGGCGGAAAGATTCCTTCGGAACAGCCATGGCTTTGAGCCTTTGCCTCTCAATCTGCCCGGTCAGGTTTGTCATGCCGTCGAAGGGGAACCGGAGAACCAGCTGACGCTGATGCCTCACGTTCACGGGACGGACGGCTTCTTTATCGCGGCTTTTCGAAGAAAACAGGAGTGGATGTCTTGAGTTTGCAGGATCTGAAATCAATGACTCTCGAAGAAATCAAAGCCGATTTTGCCGCTGACGGCCAACCGGCTTTTCGTGCTTTGCAGGTTTATAGATGGCTGCATCGCGGAGCGGAAGATTTTGAACAAATGTCCGATCTGTCGAAAGCCTTCCGGCAGGAGCTGTCGGAAAAATATTACATAGCGAATGCTGTGATAGAAAAAAGACTGGAATCCCGTTTGGATGAAACCGTAAAATATCTGTTTCGCCTGAATGACGGAGAATATGTGGAAAGCGTTCTGATGGACTACCATCACGGTCACACGCTCTGTATTTCCACACAGGTCGGCTGCAAAATGAACTGTGCGTTCTGCGCAACGGGGAAAAGCGGTTTTTCCAGGAACCTGACGGCTTCCGAAATGCTTGCGCAGATTCAGTCAGCCCAGAAGGATGCCGGTATCCGGATATCCAATGTTGTGATGATGGGGATGGGAGAACCGCTGGACAACTATCAGAACGTGCTTCGTTTCCTGGAGCTGGTTTCTTCCGATGAGGGAATGAACATCGGGATGAGGCACATTTCTCTTTCCACCTGCGGCGTTGTGGATAAGATTTATGATCTTGCGGAAAAGAAGCTTCAGCTCACCCTGTCTGTGTCCCTGCACGCGCCGAACGACGAAATCCGTTCCAGAACCATGCCGGTCAACCGGAAATGGGGAATGGAGGAACTGATGAAGGCGTGCCGGTACTATGCCGATATGACGGGCCGCCGGATTTCTTTTGAGTACGCTATGATCCGCGGGGTGAACGACAGCGACGCCTGCGCAAGGGAGCTTGCGGGAAGACTGAGCGGGATACTCAGCCATGTCAATCTGATTCCTGTCAATGATGTCGGCGGAACCGGATTTCAAAAAAGCTCCGCCGACCGACTGCAAAAATTCAGCCGTATCCTTTCGGGCAAAGGAATTACCGTTACCGTCCGGAGGACGCTCGGCTCGGATATCAATGCTTCCTGCGGACAGCTCAGACGCAGGCACAAAGAGGAGGTGGCCAATGTTGAGAGTATTCAGTAAAAGTGATATTGGCCTTGTCAGACAAACCAATCAGGACGCCTGCAAAAGCGGCGCCTTTTCCGAAAATTCCGCTTGGGCCGTTGTCTGTGACGGAATGGGCGGCGTCAACGGAGGCAATGTTGCGAGTGAAATTGCGGTAGAGAAAATTTCCGAAAGCATTGCCGCGTCCTATCAGGAAGGGATGACTGACAGTTCCGTAAAGGATCTGATTCTGACGGCGATTCACAACGCCAATCTTGCCGTCCATGACGAAGCAATGAACCATATTCAGCTTGCCGGTATGGGAACGACCGTGGTTGCGGTGATCGTTTCGGGCGGGGTGGCCCATATTGCCCATGCCGGGGACAGCAGGGCATATTTAATAACGGAAAATAATATCCGGCAATTGACTACGGACCACTCCATGGTACAGGAAATGGTTAATAACGGGGACATTACGGAGCAGCAGGCAAAAATCCATCCCCAGAAAAACATCATCACCCGTGCGCTGGGTGTCGAACCTTCCATTCAAATTGATTACTGCGAAAATGAGTTTCGTTCCGGCAGCATGCTTCTGATCTGTACGGACGGTCTTACAAATTATATCGACGCCAAACAGATTTTTGCGCTGTCCAAAACCACGGATGCCGACAGCCTGACAGACAAGCTTGTAACGCTCGCGAAAGACTGTGGGGGCGGTGACAACATTACGGTTGTCATCATTGAAAACTACTGCTGACAGGAGTTGATTTTATGGATAAATACACAGGGAAACGGCTCGACGGACGCTATGAAATACATGAACTGATCGGTACCGGCGGAATGGCTCTGGTTTACCGCGCGTATGATACGATCGACGACCGTACGGTCGCGATCAAAATACTCAAGGACGAGTTTTTGGGAAACGACGAGTTTATCCGGCGCTTCAAAAATGAGTCCAAGGCGATTGCGGTGCTTTCCCACCCAAACATTGTCAAGGTTTACGACGTCAGCTTTGGTGACAGAATCCAGTATATTGTCGAAGAATTTATCGATGGCATTACGCTAAAGGAATATTTGGATCAGCAGAAGGAAATCAAATGGAAAGAGGCCATCCATTTTACCGTCCAGATTCTGCGCGCGCTTCAGCACGCTCACGAAAAGGGAATCGTCCATCGCGACATAAAGCCCCAGAACATCATGCTGCTGCAGGACGGCACGATCAAAGTGACCGATTTCGGCATTGCCCGTTTCTCGCGCAGTGAAACGCGGACGATGACGGACAAAGCGATCGGTTCGGTCCATTACATTGCGCCGGAGCAGGCGAGGGGCGATCTGACCGACGAAAAGGCGGACATTTACTCCGTAGGGGTCATGCTTTACGAAATGATTACGGGCCGTCTTCCGTTTGAAGCCGACAGCGCTGTTTCCGTCGCCATTATGCAGCTGCAGGCAGACCCCAAGCCCCCCAAGGAGATCAACCCCTCCGTACCGGAAGGACTGGAGGAAATCACGTTAAAGGCGATGCAGAAAAATCCCGCGCAAAGGTATCAGTCCGCTGCGGAAATGCTCAGGGATATCGAAGCTTTCCGGAGAAATCCCAGCATCAGCTTCCAGTACAAATATTTTATCGACGAGAAGCCTACCAAATATATCGACGCGATCAACACGGTAAAGGGAGCGGAACCCTCCGCGTACAATGATAATTACGAATATGAGGAGGAACCGTCCAGAGCGCCCAAAAAGAAGAAGAAAAAATCGGCTGCCTCTTTAGTGATTGCGGGGATTGCCTCCGCGTTTCTGATTGTCGTCATCGGCTTTGGCATCGCCGCGCTGTTCCACAGCTGCAACAGCGGAGCCGGCAATATTGTACTGCCTGATTTTACCGGAAAAACCTACGATGAGGTACAGGAAGAAGTAAAGAACAACGACCAGTATAAAAATCTGACCTTTGTTACCGAAACAAAAAACGACTCCACTCAGAAAACGGGAATTGTT
The DNA here is from genome assembly GCF_053840905.1 of Caproiciproducens sp. Lineage (NCBI taxonomy): Bacteria > Bacillati > Bacillota > Clostridia > Eubacteriales > Acutalibacteraceae > Caproiciproducens > Caproiciproducens sp. Next base: position 4,134 of record NZ_JBNLXQ010000017.1, on the reverse strand, counting down.
CTGAGCCAAAGCCCCAAAGAGGGCACGACCGTAAAAGCGAATGCGGAAATCACCCTTACCATTAACGCGGGCGGCAAACCGGTCTCTGTTCCCGACGTTTCCAACAAGACGCAGGAGGAAGCGATCGCCGATCTGGGAAAGGTCAATCTGCTGTACGAGGTCCTGCCCGTGGTGGACGACCAAACCGATAAGGGCCATGTCAAAAATACCGATCCCCCCGCAGGGACACAGGTCACGGAGGGAACCAAGGTGAAGATTTACGTCAGCACCGGCGGCGAGGGAGAAAAAACGCCCGTTCCTGCCGTGATCGACAAAAGTATCGAGGATGCAAAAACGGAAATTATCGCGGCGGGTCTGACAGTCGGGGACATTACCGCACGGGACGACAGCGATAAAGCGAAAGACGTGGTCATCGAAACCTCCCCGCTGCCCGGTGTGCAGGCTGTGAAAGGCAGCGCGGTATCCATTGTCGTCAGCTCTGGCAAGAAATCGGAGCAATCCATCGATGTCTTTGTCAAGCTCCCGAAGGAAGTAACGCACGACATCAACCTGAAAGCGTATTTGGGCAATGAGCTCCAGACGGAAAAGACCGTGAACCCGTCCTATAACGACGTATGCCAGCTTACTTTTAAAGGCAGCAGCGGCAAAAAGCAGCTGATTATTCAGCTGGACGGAAACAAGTATCAGGAGTTTACGCTTGACTTTGACGCGGGCACTTCCACGGCGGGGGAAAGCTATCCGTATAACAATGCCAGCAGTACGGGGGGAAGCAGCGAGATCCCGAGCGGCGTCATCACTCCTTCGGACTGATGCTTATGGATAAGATAAACGGTACCATTCTCAAAGGTATCGGCGGTTTCTACTATGTGGAGGCCGCCGATACGCTGTATGAATGCAAAGCAAGGGGTGTTTTCCGAAAAAATAAGGTGACCCCTTTCGTCGGCGACCATGTAACCGTCAGTCTGGAGAAAGACGGGACAGGCACGATCGAGGAAATACTCCCACGGAAGAATTCTTTGGTGCGCCCGCCGGTTGCAAACATCGATCAGCTGGTGATCGTCGTGTCGATCTGCGATCCGTCCCCCAGCACGCTGGTGATTGACAAAACCATTGCGGCGGCGGAGGACAAGGGGATTGAGCCTGTGATCGTGATCTCCAAAAGCGATTTGAAAGACTGCCAGTGGCTGAACGATATTTATCAGACGACCGGGATCCCGCTGCTTACGGTTTCTTCGGCTACGGGAGAGGGAATTGAAGAGGTAGAGAAGCTACTGAAGGGCAAAATATCCGCTTTTACAGGAAATTCCGGGGTCGGAAAATCCTCTCTTCTGAACAGGATCGATTCGCGCTTCCATCTACAGACCGGAGAAATCAGCCAGAAGCTTGGACGCGGCCGCCACACCACAAGACAGGTTGCCTTTTTAAAGCTGGGGGAGAATACCTATGTTGCGGACACGCCGGGCTTCTCTTCCATCAGCGTGGAACGCTATGATCTGGTGAAAAAGGAAAACCTTCAGTATTGCTTCCGGGAATTTGAACCCTATCTGAATCAGTGCAAATTTGTCTCCTGTTCCCACACCTGCGAAAAGGGCTGTGCGGTTCTGAAAGCGGTGGAAGAGGGGACGATCAGCACATCCCGTCACGAAAGCTATGTCGCCATGTACAATGAAGTGAAAGATCTGAAAGAATGGAATATGAAATGAAAAAATGCGTGATTATCGGTTCGGCGCCCTGCGAATACGGCGGAATTCTGAATGAAATCGACCGTGATCATTCTTTTATTATTTGCGCCGACGGCGGTCTGGACGTTGCGCTGGAGCATCATCTCACACCCGATCTGCTCATCGGCGATTTCGACTCTGTAAAAAATGAATTGCCGAAGGACATTGAAACGATCCGCCTGAACAAAGAAAAAGACGATACCGATATGATGGCGGCCATCAGGGAAGCGATCAAAAGGGGATACCGTGATTTTACCCTTTTCGGCGCTCTGGGCGGAAGGATCGATCATTCCTTTTCCAATTTCTGCGCGCTGCAGTATCTGGCTTCCCAGGGTTGTAAAGCGGCGATTGCGGACAGGGACTGCCGGGTATTCCTGCTTTCGGGCGGAAAGCTGACGCTGAGCGGGATGAAAGGCCGGACGGTTTCCGTTTTCCCTTTTGGCGTCGGTTTCTGTACGGTGAGCTATGAAGGAATGAAATATCCGCTCAGGGAAGCGTCTATTTCCTCCGCTTATCCGCTCGGCGTCAGCAACGAGATCACGGAGGATCAGGCGCAGATTTTTGTTCACAGCGGAAACGCCCTGATTTTTTTACTGTCATAAGCGAACCAAAATCTTTGCCGCTGAATATAATGAGGATAAGACAAAAGAAATATCGTCTTATTTTTATGATGGCGGTGAGCTGGATGGGGCAACGAAATAATGGCTTGGTTGCAAAATGCGCGGTTGCTTTTGGGCTCGGGCTGGCTGCCTCTTGTTTTTGCCCAACGGGATTAATCCTGTTTATAGTAGCGATCATCTTGGTCATATTGGGAATCACACTTTTAAGGTGTGGAACATAATGGGAGGTTTGTGAGATGAAAGTAGTCGTTTTGAAGAGCTCAAAATTTTTAGGATTTGTATTACGGAAGTTTTTTAACATAAAAAAAGAATATTAAAAAATGGATGCCGGCTGCTGATGCAGCCGGTAATTTTTTATGCGAATGCGCATAAACCGTACAAGATTAGAATAACAATTAGGTAGAAACAGGAAAAGGAGAGAACCTTTATGGATTATATGCTTAACCGTGAGGCGTTAGCCGCCAGCGAAGTGATTTATGACGGCTGCCAGGAGCAGCCGGTGGATCTCGACATCAGCCTGCCTGACTACTGTCCCGATATACAGCGCATTTTGAAATGTCAGGTTTATCCGCACATCACCTCCAGAAGCATTACAGGGGACAGACTGGAGCTGGAGGGCAGCTACACCGTGAAAATACTCTATCTTGATCCCGGCGGTACGGCTGTTCACTGCTATGAAACCAGCCAGTCGTTTTCCGCCGCCATCCAGTTGAAGCAGACTGCCGACAACGCGCAGATTTTTGCGTTTACCAGGGTGGAATATATTAACTGCCGTGCGACCAGTCCCCGGCGCCTGGACATACACGGTTCTTTTTCCGCATGCGCAAAAGTAATTGTGCAGGGGGAGAACGAGGTGGTCTCCAACATAGACGGCGAGGGAGTGGAAGAGCAGAAAAGCACTCTGCAGATCAACAAGATGGCCGGGTTCGCTCAGCAGCAGTTTACGGTGGAAGAGGTGCTGGAGCTTGGGCAGGGCAAGCCGCCCGCGGATAATCTGGTCCGTTCCGACGCGTTCGCGGTGCTTCAGGACTACACCCCTGTCGCAAACAAGCTGATGATCAAGGGAGAGGTATGCGTAAAATTCCTGTATTCCACAGCCGATAACGAAGCCGCTCTGGAAGTGATGGAGTACGCGCTTCCGTTCAATGAAATGGTTGACTGTGAGGGAGCCTCTGAAGACTGTATCTTCAATATTCAGCTGAAGGTTGCCGGGCTGGAAGCACAGATCAAAAACGATTATTCCGGCGACCAGACCTACTTTGACGTTCAGGCCAGGGTGTTTGTGAACGCCTCTGCCTATCAGAATTCCGACGTTACCATGGTAACGGACGCCTACTCCAAACAGTACGAGCTGAACATCAGCTCCAAACAGAAAAACATCGACAATGCTGTTGAATTCATCAACGATACCGATATTCACAAGGGTTCTCTGGCGCTGGAGGATATACCGATTTCGAAAATTATCGATATCTGGAATGAAATGAACACTGTTTCCGCCGACTACGCAAACGGACAGATCAATTATAAGGGGAAATTCAATATCTGTGTGCTTGCCCTGAATCCGGACAATAAGCCCGTCTATTTTGAACGGCTGATGGATTTTGAATATGCCCGCCCCTACCAGGCGAAAGAGGATCATATCAAATGCAGCGCCTCGATGCTGGTGGCGGGAATCAGCTACCGGATTACGGGCGGAGGAATCGATCTGAAGGTTGAATTAAGGCTCAGCGCCGGAATTTACAGCCAATACAGCCTGAAGCTGATCACGGATGTCGCAGCTGACGAAACCAAAC
>NZ_JBNLXQ010000016.1:0-51404 GCF_053840905.1 Caproiciproducens sp. | reverse complement strand
AACGATATCGTTCCCGGCCGCTTTGCTTTGTTATGGTGAATTGACGTGTAATCAGAAGGTGACGTCTTCGCCGTAATAGGCGCAGGTAAGCGCTTTCAGCATATTGTCCGCGTCGGTTCCCCTTGGGTTGGAGCCCGTGCAGGGGTCGCCGACGGCGTTGACCGCAATTTCCTTGCAGTGCGCCGTGTCTCTGAAATACTGCAAAAGTATAAGAGGGTATGTTCAAAATGGAGAAGTCAAGAACCGGAGAATGGTCTGATTATCAGCAGTATCTTGAATCTAACAGTAATGCCCGGTTCCCGTTCAAAACCAGCCGCATCACAGCTGCTTTCGGCTCAGGATCCGCTGTTTTTCAGCCATGCGTCGCCTTCCTTTTTGGCGGCGCGAAGGCCGTCCTCCACGGACTCCTCCCCGGTGAAAATCCGTTCCATGTGCCCGTTCAGCACACCGCTGATCTGGGACAGAAGTTTCGTCGTGGTGGGGACGGAGTAATGCTCGCGCGGTGTCACCAGTATCTTTCTAGCACTCTCCTCGTCAATCAGGCCGTCGGCATCTTTCATCAGCAGCTTCATGACGTCGTCCTCGGCGAAACCGCTGTAAGCGGGGACCCGACCGCCCTCCGTCATATAGATGACGCCTTCGGTCGCATACCATTTCACAAACTCCCATGCGGCCCCGGTGTGCTGGGAGGTCGGGCAGATTGAGAGATGATCGCCAAGTCCCCCCTGCTCATAAACCTGCGTGCCGCGGCTGGAAATCGGGTACGGCGCGAACGCTGTGGTAAAACTGTGCGGGTAAGTAGTGCGGTCCTTGATACTGCGGATGACCCAGGGGCCGATGGTCATAGCACAGCGGCCCGTCAGGAACATGGACTCCTGCGTGAGCTTCTGCCCCACAGTGTCCTCATGTGTCGGGGCGGAGCGGTCCACTTTCATCATGTTGTAAACCAGTCCGACCGCGTCGTGCAGGACGGGGCTGTCAAAATTGGTTTCCCAGCCACCGGGTTTATAAAGCGGATCCCCGCCCAGACTGCGCGACGCAAAGTACGTGACAATATAGGAAATATCCTGCTGGGTGCTGAAAAACATGCCGTAAGTCCGGTTGTTCCCCTCACCTTTGGAAAGCTTTTTCGCTATGGCTCGGAATTCGTCGAAGGTCCATTCCTTAGGAACGGCGATCCCGGCCTTGTCGAACGCGTCCTTGTTCAGCGTGATGCCGTACTGATCCGACTTGGTGGGAATGCTGTACGGCTTGCCGTTGATAAAATAGGAGGATACGGAATCGCCGAAATCCTTTTCAAGGTCCATATGGTCGAGCCGGATCAGGGAGGAAAGATCGACGGCCATGTTTCCCATGGCGCGTTTTTCCAGCTGGCGGGTCGTGTAGGTAAAATAGATATCCACATTGCCGCCGGCCAGCATGGTGGTGTCGAGCCGCTCGTTCCCTGATTCGTTGTTGGGAAAAAACTCATATTCTGCCCGCAGGTTCCGGTCCGCAAACGCCCGGTTGAATTCCTCCATTACCTTCGCGGGGCCGGCCTCCGACGGAACGCTTCCCCAGACCTTCAGGGTGATGGGATCGCCGCCCGTTTTTGGGGCCTCGTCGCTCCGCGAAAGGAAAGACGTTCCCCAGGCCAGCACAGCCAGCAGGACCGCCGCCGCCAAAACGGCCCCGATCTTCTTTGCCTTTCTCACACGGATCCTCCTTTCAGCGCTGCCGGTAATCGTTCGGATTTTTCCCGGTGATTTTCTTGAACAGCGCGCTGAAGTAATTGGGGCTGTCGATGCCCACCATTGTCGCAATTTCATAAATTCGGTAATCCGTGGTGGCGAACAGCTCCTTAGCCTTTTTAATGCGCGCCTCATTCACATAATCCACGAAGCTCTTGCCCGCCTGCTTTTTAAACAGATGGGAAAAGTAGCTGCTGTTCATGTTCAGCATCTCGGCCACACCGGATACGGTAAGATGCTCGGAAAGATTGTTCCGGATATACTTCTGCGCTTCCAGAATATCCCGCCGGACCAACGGCCTTTTCCCCGACCGCAGCAGCTCCAGAAAACGGTGTGCCACCGCGAGGAAGCTGGTGCGGATCGTGGTCATGGTATCGGCTTTCAAAATCACGTAATGAAGGCGGCTCCCATCCTCGTCCGTCAGCTGGTTGACGTCGATCCCGTAGCCCGATGCACAGTGGTTCAGCGCATGGTACAATTCAAAGTAAGATTCGCGGACATCGTTGTCCTGCACGCTTTCCAGCATCTGTGCCGTTTTGAAAAAGCGGTCCAGATAGCCGATCAGCTCATCGCCTTTTTTGCTGACGGCGCGGTCCATGTCGCGCGCAAGCCCTTCGGGTGAAACCTTGAACGTGCGCGTGCGGCCGGTTCCCCCGCATGCGGTGAAAAAGCAGGCTTCGCCCCGGTAAATACGCTGCTGAAGGCAGAGGCGCATGGAACGCGTTTCCCCCGGTATCTGCCCAATGGAAGCGCATACGCCGCTCACCGCCCCGGAAATGCTGATGTCAAGGTAGCGCCTGATGTACTCGCTCGCCTGCTCGAACGCCTTTTCCGCATCGCCGAGCATAGCTTCCTCGCTGCGGTCCTGCTGAAGCACAGCAATCAGATCCCCACCGGCGGCGCCGTAAACGTCGCTGACAAAGCCCTGCCCCAGCACCTCCTCCAGAATATTTGCCATGGAGAATTTCAGCAGCTGCGCTTCCTGAATCACCTCGCTGAATTCCTTGATTTCAAAGTCATCGATACTCATCAGCAGAAGGCAAAACGGTTTTTTCAGAGAGGCATTTTGCTGGAGCTGGCTGAGCTCGCGAAAAACATCTTCCTGATTCAAGTAGCTTTTTTCCACAATCGTCTGCATCAGGCGCTGCCTGACAGCCGGGACATTTTTCCGGCTCACCGCGCCGCTTTCCTGCGGAGCGGGCTGTTCCTTCTCCATTTCGCCGCTGACCTGGTCCAGTAGTGAAATCAAGCTTTCCGCCGTTACCTGCAGCTTGAACACATAGTCCATGGCACCTAATTTCATGGCGCGCTTGACATTGTCCATGTCGTTATAGCTGCTGAGCACCACGAACCGCACACGCGGGAAGCGGGTTTTGCACTGTTCGATCAGCTCGAAGCCGTCCATCGGGCTCATGACAAGGTCCGTCAGAACGATGTCCGGCGGACTTTTTTCCATCATGGCCAGCGCTTCCTTCCCGTCCGCTGCTTCGCCCACGACCTGATATCCGTATTTCTCCCACTCGACGATGGATTTGATTCCTACCCGAACCAGTATTTCATCGTCAACGATCATGATTTTCTTCATCAATCTCCGTTTCCTGCTTCCGGTACGGCAGCGTATAGCAAACCACCGTGTTGCCGCCGCGCCGCAAAAGATGCAGGCCAAACTCCTCTCCATAGGTAATGCGTATCATTTCGTCCACATTCGTCATGCCGATTCCGGTGAACTTTTTTTCGTCCCGCTTTTTCCCTGTTTTGTTTTCCTCAAATTTGCGGATCGCTTCATCGGAAATGGCGTTGCCGTTGTTCTCCACAAACAGCTGCAGACGGTTTCCCTCCCGCCTGCCGGAAACGGTAATTTCCCCTTTTCCGGCAAAATCGCTGAATCCGTGGATGATGCAGTTTTCCACAATGGGCTGGAGGGAAAACTTAATGGCCTGGCAGTCGAGCAGGTCCCGGGGAATGTCCATATGCAGTTCATACCGCTCCCCGTACCGCAGGTTCTGAATGAAGAGGTAGCTGTTGACGCTGCTCAGCTCCTGCCCGAGCGTGACAAACTCTCCTCCTTTCCCCATGCTGTACTGGAGCATATTGGTCATCGCGTCGATACTCTGCATGATATTGTCCTGCTTTTTGATGATCGCCATCCACCGGATGCTGTTGAGCGTATTGAAGATGAAATGGGGATTCAGCTGGGCGCGCAGGGATTCGAAACGGTATTTCTCCTTGATTTCGTACTCTTCCCCAAGCCGGTAGAACAGGTCCTCGATGTTCCCCGTCATTTTATCGAAAGCCGCGTACAGCTGGCCGATCTCATCATTGCGGTGGTAATTGTAAACCAAAATGTTCCCCACCTGATAATCCGAAAGCTTTCCGGAAATATCCTTAACGGGCTTTACGATGGCATTGACAACCGCCCATACCACCGCCAGCATCAGGCAGATGAACATCAGGAACAGAACGGTGATTTTCATCAGAAAGCCGTTCGTTTTCTCAGCCAGATTCTGGTAATCCATCATGGCGACCACTTTCAGGTCGCTTCCCCCGTAATTCCACGGGGTGGAGAGCGTATAGTAGCTGACCATGTACTTGCTGCCGTGGATGAAATCCATAAAATTGTCGCGCGTTCCGTCCACGCGGTTCAGAATTTCCCAGGCATCCTCGCCGTTCAAGACGGGATCGCCCGCGGGAGGCGGGAAAAGGCCGGCCGAGTGCGAATAAAAAAAGATGCGGTCCCCGTCGCTGTAGGTATATTTTTGAAGCAGGTCGTCAAGCACTCTTTCATTTAGGCTGATAATCAGCATGCCGGAGGCACGGTCCCCGCTTTCCGGCGTGGAGGTAAGCAGCGGGCGCGCCATGGAAACATAGCGGATTCCCTTTCCTTTTTCCTCCTGAATATAGGAAGATCCAAACATATTCCATGTCAGATAACCCCGGTCCGTGACGCTCTTCTGCACCCATTCCTCGTGGAGAAGAAACGAATAATCGTGGTAATTGACGCCCCAGTTGGTATAGATATTTTTATCTTCATCAAAATATGTAATTTTCAGTTCGTCCAGATCGAACATGTTGCTGTTTCCCAGCTTGTTGACGAACGCATCGAAATAGCAGCTTTTCTGATAGCGGCTGTTTTTCGAATTGGTCATCACCGCTTCATACTCCGGGTCCGAGACAAAGAAATTTGAAACATTGATCAGATTTTCCATTTTGCGCGCGATTTCCTCCTGGCTGTTATCGATGTTCTGCACCGCGCGCGAAGAGATCTCGTCTTCCATATACCCCACGAAGGTATGGTTCAAATAAAGGAACATCAGATAGACCGGAATAATGATCAGCACAATGATGATCAGAAAAACCCGGAGGGAAAACGGAAAATACAAATGCGCCTTTTTCTCTTTATTCGGCATAAAATTTCATCCTCCCGCCCTCTGGATTTATTTTACTGTTTTTTCCGGCAATGTTAATTCCTTTTTATGCAAAAGTTCAAGATCCTGTTCAATCCGCCCCGAACCAGAACAATCCTGTGCGGCGACGCCGCACAGGATTCTGTTTATGCCGGTAGTTTCCGAAGCATTCGGTATTTTTTAATCAAGCGATGAATTCAGGCGCTGATCGAGAGAATCCACTGCGGCGGCGGATGTCTTCTGACCAAGCAGAACTCCTTGCAACTCTTCCACAATGATGTTGTTCAGTTCCGTGCCGTTGCTCTTCTTCGCGAATTCCAGCGTTCTGCCGTTCTGCGTGATACCCACCCAGGTGTTGTCCCAGTCGTTCTTCTTAACGTCCTCACTGACAAGCGCAGTTTTCAGGACGGGAAGCATATCGTTGGATTTCAGATATTTCAGGGACTGCTCTTCGCTGACGACATGCTTGATGAAATCTGCCGCCTGCTGCTGATGCGCGGACTTTTTGAACACGACCAGCAGATGTCCCCACATGGCGGACTGCGGCGTGTCTCCCTCTTTCAGGACGGGGCGCTTCATCGGCTTGATGCTGTTATCCAGATCCGCGTCGGCGATTCCGTTGCTCTTGGCGACGCCGCGGGACGCGATAGCGTCGTCATAGAAGGCAATCTTTCCCTTTGCAAACAGCTGACGGGCGTCGGCGCGCGTGATGTTCATCTGGATATAGTCTTTATCCTTCAGAGATTTGTACCAGTCCATGGCTTTCGCGGCGGCGTCGCTCTTGATGGTGACCTTGCCGCTGTCGTCCAGCAGGCTTCCGCCGAAGGTCCACAGCCATGGCTGGAAGTCGGTGGCCATCGTGGCCTCCTTTGTCGCTACGCCGTAAGGAATGATATCCTTGTCGTATTCCTTCAGCTTCTTCAGGCATTCCTCAAATTCTGCGACGGTCTTCGGCGGCTCCGTGTAACCGACCTTTGAGAGAAGCGTCGGGTTATAGACCATACTGATCGAAGCGATGGACCAGGGCATGGCAAGCTGTTTGCCGTCTACCTGACCGACTTTCAGCGCCGCCGGGTCGTAGTTTTCGGCCAGATAATCCTTGCCCATCACGTCGTTCATATCGGCCAGAATGCCCATTTCGGACAATGCGCCGAACATACCGATGTCGACCTGTGCAATGTCAAGCGCCTCGGAGCCCTGATTGCGGATCACCAGCTGCTGCTGCGTATCCGCCCACGGCCAGCCGACCCAGCCGACCTGCGAGCCGCCTTTTGCGTTGTAGGAGTCGATCATTTCTTTCACAATTGCCTTGGTGCTGTCTTCCTCCCCGGACCATCCGGCCCAGACAAGGTTTGCCTTTTCGAGTGCGGAGCTTTCCGCGGAGGAGTTCACAGCTCCGGCGGAAGATGCCGAGCTTGCGGATTCCGAACTGCCGCACGCGGTTGTCGAAACAGCCATGGCGCCCGCGAGAATCAGCGCCGCTAATCTTTTTGCTTTCATACGCTCTTCCCTTTCTTATTTAAAAAATTTATATGCCAGCGGTTTTCGCCGCAGAGCAACATTATCCTTTTACCGCGCCGGATGTGAGGCCCGCGATAAAATATTTCTGCAGGAACACAAAAATGAGGACTACGGGGATGGAAACGACGACGGACGCCGCCATCATTTCGGACCAATTGTTAGTGAATTCTCCCATGTATTTCATCACCAAAGCCGGTGCCAGCGTTCTGCGGGAGGCATCCGTAATCAGCGTAAGGGAATACAGAAGGTCGTTCCAGCTCCAGACGAAGCTATAAATCGCGGTGGAAATTGCGCCCGGGATGGCAAGCGGGAAAATGATCTGGAAAATGATCCGCAGCCATCCGGCACCGTCGATCTTGGCGGATTCGATCAGCGCATCCGGCAACTGGTCAAAATAGGCTTTCAGCGTCCATGTGCCGACCGGCAGACCGAACGCGATATAAGACAGGATCAGCGCCATGTAGCTGCCGTCCATCCGCATCTTCTGCATCATAATGTAAAGCGTAAGCAGAAGGATCGCCTGCGGAAACGCCTGCGCCATCATCACGGTGGACATAAAGACTTTTCTGCCCGCATAGCGAAATTTGGAAAAGCTGAACCCGGCGAACATGGAAACCAACGTCGCCGCAAAGCAGCTGATAAAGGAAACGAACAGGCTGTTGCCCATGCTGTGCAGAATATCGGCCGACTGAAACACCTTGGAGAAGTTCTCCAGCGTGGGGTTGGTAATAAACAGATTGAGGCTGAATGTGTCCGCCGAGGGCTTCAGCGCGGTGTTGATCATCCACAGAAGCGGGAAGAAAACGAAGAGCCCGATCACGGTGGCGGATATGCCGATGAATACTTTATAACTGCGGGTTTTCTGAAACATATTTCTCCTCCTAATTTTACGAAGCCTTGCGCGAATACAGGAAGCTGAACGCCGCAAGCAGAATGGCCCATACGGTTCCTATCGTGGCGGCCATGCCCACTTTGTAGCTTTCGAACGCCTGCCGGTAAACGGAAATGGAAAAAATCGTCGTGGCGCCTGCTGGTCCTCCGGCGGTGAGCACCTTGGGAATGTCGAAATGCTGAAGGTTCCCGATAATGCCCAATACCAGAACGATGACGATGATCGACTTCATGCCGGGCAGCACAATACGGCGGAAAACCTGCAGATTGTTTGCCCCGTCAATCCGGGCGGCCTCGATCTGGTCGAATTCGATTCCCTGCAGCCCGCCCGTGAGGAAAGCCATATACCACGGAAGCATCTGCCATGTGCGCGCAATGACCACCACCATCATCGCGGTGCCGCTCTGCCCGAGAAAATTGATGCTGGTGGAAATGAGGCCCAACGACTTCAGAATTTCATTGACCAGTCCATGGTTCACGTCAAAAATAAACGACCACAGAAAGCTGATGGAAGCACCGGGGATAATCCAGTCGACCAAGGTGACGCTGCGCAGGAACCCCGATCCGTGAAACTTGACATTCAGTACGATCGCCCAGATCATGCCCATCACAAACGGCAGCAGGGTGGAAAAGAATACGAAAACGCCCGTGTTTTCAAGCGTACGCAGGAAAGTGGGGTCGGTGAACACCTTCTGGTAGTTTCGGAACCCGACCATCTCATAATCCGGGTTCATCAGAGTCTTGTTGGTAAAACTCATGAACAGGGAATTGATAAACGGGTATAAGATAATACTGACAAAAATGGCGAGCGCTGGGAGCACCAGAACGAAGCCCACCGTGCTGTCGTTCAGCGTAACTTTACGACGCTTAGATTTGGTCATCGCATTACTTTCCTTTCTGAATCTTATCATCTATTGCTCGGGTCAGTAGGCCCGGACTTCAAACACTTCGGCAAACGGAGAACCGCCGGTTTCGTGGAAGACGATCCGGATTCTGTCCGTCATTGCCTCAGGGAAGTTCACAACACACAGTCTTTGATAATTGCCGTCTTTTCTGGCAAGCTCTGTCCACTGCCCATCCCGGAATGCCAGCACGGAGAACGAACGGACCAGTTCCTTCGGGTCCCCTTCCCTGCGGGCAAAGCCGTGATGCTGGCTGGAAATTTTGCTGATGGAGCTCGGCAGCTCCATGGAGAGATCCGGATTGAACGTCAGGCGAATCTGGGAAACGGTCTGCGCTTCCGTCCACTTCAGCTGAAGCCATTGGCCTTCCGCAGGACTTTCGGAGCACCAGAGATTGACCCCGTTTTGGGGACGGGCAAAACCGTTGACGACATTTTCGGCGCCGTAAACGGGAGCGTCCGCGGAAAGGCAAGGGTGGAAATACTCGGGGGATTCCTTATGCCCGACCAAAAATCCGGTCATGCTCTGCCGGGAAATTTTCAGCCGGACATCCGGGTTCGGCGCAAATACAAGCTTAACGTAGCAATGCTTCGGTGCCCGGCTCAAATCGATCCGCACGGAGGGCTGACCCTTTTTCAAACGGCAGGTAAACGTGCAGACCTTCTCCCCGTCCACCTTGCGCGACGGCAGACGGCAGGAAAAAAGTGTGCATTCCAGCGCCGTGTCCCGGTCACATTCGATGCCGACCGTCAGGGACAACGCCCCTACCCCGCGATGGGCCGCCAGAAAAGACTCTTCCTTCAGGTCCATCGTTCCGCAGGAGGCGCGGTTTTCCGGGGCGCGGACGGAAGACGCCGTGATTTCCGCCTTGCGCGCCTTGTCACCGGGGTCACGGTTTCCGATTCCCAACAGATTCAGGTCCGCTTTCAACAGCTCCTGTTGGATAGTTTCCAGATGCCGCTCATACGCCTGAGAGGGACTGCAGTCGTGCAGCGCGCACTGCGCCGCAATTTCGCCGGAAGCCTGCCCGACCTGACTGCAGGTATCCATCACCCTGCTGGAGGAGAACGCGGCGTGCGTCGTGCTGATGTTCCTGCCGGTGAAGACAAGATTCTGCAGGCTGTCGGTAAAAAAACAGCGCATGGGAATCTGATAGGCAAACACCGGAATCTGCGTACAGAACGCTCCGTCCGAGTAAATCCCCTCGCTGGGATGGAAATCCATGTACCATCCGCCGCAGCAGACCGCGTCGGGGAAGCTCCGCTCCTGCTCAAGATCATTCTGGGTCAGGGTATAATTACCGATGAAGCGGCGGGATTCCCGTTTGCCGGGTACATTTCCCACCCATTCCAGCGTCAGGGTATCGGCGTCGAATTTTCCTGAATTCTTAATATAGTTCCATACGCCCATCACCAGTCTTTTCAGCTCAATCATGATCTCCTGATTATCCCGGATGGTGTCCTTTGTGCCGCCGTATTCCAGCCACCAATAGTCGCAGCCGTTCATCTTCTCGTCGACAATGCGGCCGCCCCGGTCCAGCAGCTTTTCAATATAAGGGATATCGTAGGCGTAATCGGGCTTTGCAAAGCGGATCGGTTTTCCCTCGTCCTTCGACTGGAACATGAGGGTGCTGCCTTCGCGGTAGTTGTCTTTTGCCGGCATGGCCAGGCTTTCATCGTATTCGTCCGTGGCTTCGCGCCCTTCGCGGAAGGCCGCGTTGGCCAGATAGCCCACCGTGCCGTCGCCCGTGGCGTCCACAAAAATCTTGCCGCAGATTTTAAATTGCTCCTCCGTCCCCATCCGGCTGACGATCAGCGCCCGTATTCTTTCCGGCGAATGCATCTGAACATCTGTTACATGGGAGTTGAGAAACAGGGTAATGTTCGGTTCCGCAAGGACTTTGTCCAGCAGCACCTCATCCCACAGCACGGGGTTGTAATCGGGGTTGATATGCAGATTGTGCAGCTTCATCTCACCGAAGACGCCCATTTCCTCCGCATACAGCGAGCCGCCGCCCACCGAACCGCGCGTCCACACCCGGATTTCACTGCTGGAGTTCCCGCCCAGAACAGGGCGATTCTGTATGAGAGCGGTTTTTACTCCCGCCCGGGCCGCCGTAATTGCCGCGCACGCCCCGGAAGGACCGCCGCCCGCAACCACAACGTCAAAATGACAAATTTCCATGATCGGATTCCTTTCATCCTTTTGTTCGACAGCTTCCGCCCACGGACGGTCTGCCCGCCCCGCGGATTTCGTTTAAGAACGATTTCAATTATAGAAAATTCCCGCTTAAAGTCAACGAAATCAAACAATAGTGCTAATAATTGCAAAAATTCATCAAGCTTCCGTTCTCTCATTGCCGATTCCTGGAATATCAAAATTTTTAGATTTCCCGGTTTTTTGACCCGGTCTGCAGAAGAAAATCGGAAAAATCGGCGTCAGGCCTGCAAAAAGCGGCAGTCCCACCCCATACAGATCCGCAGAGGCCGAGAATTTTATTTCAAAAATTTTTAGAAAAAGTATAATTTTTTTTGATTTTAACGAAAATGCTTTTCCGCGGCGTTGATGGTATTACATTATTTTTACAATTTCATACACTTTTGTTGAATCTTATTGACTGTAATAGATATGATTCATACAATCAGTGTGGCAGGGGGCGGCAATTAAAGGCCAACCTGCAAAAGTCGTGCCTTGATGATTGAAGAAAGGGAGAAAGTTTTAATGAGGAGCGGAATTTGAACGGCAAAGGAGCTATGAGCATGATGTACACCGCATTGTCGCAGTTCCCCCATCAATTCCACCGAAAAGTTGATTCACATTTTCACCTCCTTTCTGCGGCGGATTTTCAGCCAATCGGTTTGGTAATACCCTCGATACCGGAGCATCAACACCCTCGCATATCAGAATCCCGGCAGCACTCAGCTGCGAACCCACATTGCTATGAGGCTGACCGTCAGCCGGCAACCAGCCGTCGGTTTGAAGAGGGGGAACAGACTTTAAATGAACGGCCTTTCGGCCCAACAGGGGGTGCAAGAACTTTTACCTGATTGACAATAGTCAATGATATCATGGGCACCATCAAGCCGACTGCGCTCGGTTTGATGAGCTAAAACTTATTATATGAGGAGAAGAGAAAATGAAAAGAATCCATCGACGTTTTTCAGCGATTTTTCTGGCACTTTCCTTGATGCTCGGCACCCTGTATCTACCTGCCTTCGCCGCTTCCGGGGAGGATGAACCCGTAACGGACAGCGGCGGAATCGTTACCATACGAAATGAGAACTATACCTTAAAGGTGGTAAAAGACGGGTTCCGCTACGGTTTCTACAAACCGGACGGGACCCCGTATGTGGAAGAACATGAAGAATCCGGAATCCGCTTTGGCACAGCAGGGCAGGAACCTTCTCCTGCTGTTTCATCCGAATTTGAAGATTATACGGATGACACCGCGACTTTCACGGTCACCAACAAAGACGGAAATACCGCCAACGTCACGCTGGACCTCTCCGATACCTCCGCGAAGCTTGAGATTGAACCGAATAATCCGGACGAAAATTCCTTTTTCGTCATCGACGCCCGCGTCGGAGGGCTTCCCCATACATACGGTCTGGGCGACCTTGGCGCCTACGACAACGGTAACAATGTTCGCAACACAGCCAACCTTCTGGGGATTAACAGGATGAAGAACGGGGAGTTCGCCGGGAGAAACGACGGCTATGGCTTTAGCCGCCGATATGTCTCCGGCTTCATCATCGCGCCGGACCGTGATTTTGCCATGGTAGTCTTTGAGACCGATGACAAGCGCGTCTCCCTCCAGACGGACGAAAGCCTGCTGGGCGGCCTGTATACGCAAAAGCTGACCCTCTACTATTTTTTCGGAGACACCAAACAAATCTACAGCGATTATCGGGAGGCCCGGGAAGCGGAAGGCTACTATGACACGAAACCGCGCTACCAGATGTTCGGTATCGGCTGGGAAGCATACGGCTCGCTTGGAGAAAGTGTTTACCAGCAGTCTGTCGAGGATACCGTCGATGAATTCATTAACAGAGGATATCATCTGACATGGGGCGCCGTTGGTTCCGGATTTTGGGAAGGGAATCTTAAATCCCAAAATCAAGGAATGACCACCAGCTTCGGCATGTGGGACGATACGGCCGATCCCGCTGAAGGCGACAAACGGTCAGACGGACGGCCCAACCCGCGTTTTCCAAGTCCGGACGGAATGAAAACCTTTTTCCAAGACAGAGGAGTCGCGCTGCTGCTCGGATTGCGCATTAACTTCAGGATGCCGGAGGAGTACGGCGGCGGTTATATTCCGGAATACGAGGGTCCCTTCTCTCAGCAGGCAGTTGACAACGGCTATCTTCTGAAAGATCACCGCTCCGGAAATACTTTTATGACGAAATTGATTACCCTGGTTAAACCAACAGGCAATAACACGCTTTGCGGCCTTATTGACGGCTCCAATCCCGATGCGGTGGACTGGTATCTGGACGGTACCGACCTGTGGGGTGTCGACGGGTTCAAGGAAGACACCATGCTGTGCACCAGCGCTCATGACGACTCTAACTTTGATAAGGTCCTTTTCCCCCTCTCCAGTGACCGGAACAAGCTGGTGATCGTACGCTGCGGAGCTTATTCGGTGCCCGGCGACATCCTGCGCGCCAATGATTTCAACTACTCAGCTGCAAACAACTACAACCGTATGCCGATGAATCTCGGCGCCTTTGCCGCCAGCGGGCAGGGCAACGTCTATCCCGATATCCTCGGCGGCACGGGAGGAAGCACCTCAAACAGTGACTTTAACCTGTGGACCACGCGGGAAGCCTGGCTCGACGCACTGTGTCCCTCCATGTCCGTCGGACTTCCCATCTGGAAAATGAAGAACGAAGCATATGAATCCGCCATCAAAAAGGCGGTTACGTTCCACTCCACCTATGCGCCCTATATTTACAGCGCGGCGCTGAAAAACTATGAAACAGGCTACCCTTACGCCCATACGCCGCTTTACATCTCAAATCCGAACGACCCTGCCACCCATGAACTTTATAATGCCGATACACAGACCTGGGAATGGATGGTGGGAGAATCGCTTCTGGCGGCTCCCATCTGGGGTAACGACTATGCATCTCAGACTTCACGGGACATTTATCTGCCAGAAGGCGACTGGATGGATATTGAAACGGGTGAAACCTTTAAAGGCCCCGTGACGCTCAAGAATTACGAATTACCCCTTGATAAGACACCGGCCTTTGTTGGCGGCCAGGGAATCCTTGTCGGAGAAGATCAGGAAAATCAGGGGAACTATTTCGCCGAGGTGTATCCGGTGGTGAAAAAAGGGACGGTATACGACTATACCTATGTGGACGGCGAGACGACCTCCGCCATCACTGCCGACATGGACGGCTTCAATCCCAATACACTGACGGTGACCGACACCACCACCGAGGAACCGGTGGAATTCACGGTGGAGAAAAACACCTCTGCGATCCGGTTCGCCTATGAGGCGGGGCACGATTACGAGCTCACCGGCGGAGAACCGCAGGGACTGATGCTGAGCGCTTCGCTGGGCTGCGATTCCATAACCACCGCGGTCAACGATACTGTCAACGACATCGTGCACCCCAGCGTCGTCATGGACGACGGAAGCAAAGTTACCGACCTTTCCGAATTTGACAAGGTCGAGTATGAAGCCGGCAACGACACCATCCTTTCCGTGGAGGAAAACGGCACGATAACCGCCCTCAGAGCGGGGAACACCACGCTCCGCGTCGGAGTGACAAAAGATGGGCAAACCGTCTGGTCCGATGCGGTGCCTGTTACGGTAAACACACGGGACATCACCGTCACTTCGCCGGCATATGACGCTGAGATCTACAATGCCGGTTTTACGGTGACTGGTACGACAAAGGGCATCGCTTCGATGGAAGCGGTACTGAAAAACAAGACGGGCGGCACAGCCGGAGAGGGATCATTGGATCATCAGAACGGTGCCTTTTCCATTGCGTACAAAAATGTGCCCGACGGTGAGTACACTTTAACGCTGACAGGGAAGGATGATCAAAACAAAGCAGTTGCAAAAACGGACTGGCCGTTAACCGTAAACTCATCAAACGGCATGGTTACGGAGCGTTTTGATGGGAGTTCCTCTCTTACATGGAAGCCGGACGGCGGCGGAACATGGAATACGGAAAACGGAACCTTGAGCGGAAACATCCTCCCGGGTGCCTCGGCCTGGTATGTGACTGACCAAACCGTTTCTGCCCCATTTTATTTAAGCTCCGATATCAATTTTCAAAACGGAAGCACCTCTGGCGGTTTGACATTCGGATATACGAACACCTCCAATTATTATCATGTGAGGTTCGATCATGCGAGCGGAATCCAGATCTTACGCAATGGGGGCGTAATTCTGACGCAGGAAAAACCCTACCTCATCTTCGATTACGGTAAAGATTATAATCTGGCAGTGAACGTCCATGGAAGGCAGATCGACGTGTATGTAAACGACGACCTTGTGCTTTCCTATACATCCGATAAAGATATTCCGGAAGGGAAAACAGGCTACCGGTTGTACAACGCAGCAGCAAATCTGGATAATTTTACGCTGCTTCCCGGAATCAACACGGGCCTCGTGAAAACTTCCTATGTTGACACAGAAAATAACCCGTTGGCGGACACCGTTAATCTTCGCAAACCGATCGCAGCGGACTATAAAACGGAGCGAAAGGAGTTCGCCGGATATACCCTCAAACAAACTCCGGAAAACGAAACGGGAAAAATAACCGACGGAGTAACTGAAGTCACCTATATGTATGAGAAAGATATTCCGGTCACGGGGACGGTCACTGTGAGATATGTGGACGAAGACGACCATGACCTCCGGGAAAGCGCAACCTTGAGCGGAGAGGTGAACACACCGTACACCGCCTTGGCTGAAGCTATTCCAGACTATACCGTTGTCGGAGACGACACAATAACCGGACGTTTCCGCGAAGATCCTGCAACAATTACGTTTCGCTACCAAAAGGGTTCTCACTCGACAGGCACAGTCACCGTAAGGTATGTGGAGGATCAATCCGGCAGAGAGATCCACAGTGCAGACACGCTCAGCGGCGAAGTGGGAACTTCCTATACAATATCGGCTAAAACCATACAGGGTTATTCCCTCGTCGGGAGCGGCACGGCAATCGGGCAATTCACGGGGACACCCGCGACCGTCGTCTTCCACTATCGAAAAAATACGACTTCTGAAAGTCCTCGGAAGGATTCAGTTGATACCCCCGAAGTCAAGCCATCCGAAACCTTTAAGAGTGACACCACCTCCGACTTTTCCGTCAACAGCACGTATGTATTCAAGATTACAAGCCGGAACGGCCTGATCCCGAACTTTGTGGTGGGGACTTCCGGCGTGTTTACCACGCAGCTTGTGAAAACGGATGGCAATGATTACTACTTCAAGATTACGGCAGTCGGTCCGGATGGTGCCAAGGCCGGCATATACATGAACGGGGTCAAGGTTGCTGTCGCAACGGTCGTCAACGCGGCTTCCGCCGTAAAGAGCGACACCACCCTTCCGTTCACGGTCAAAGCGGGCGCGTCCTATGTCTTCAAGCTTACCGCCGACGCAAAACCGGTCTTTGTGGCGGGAACCGTTTCCGCATTCCGGGTCGATTTTATCAACTCGTCCGGAAAAGATCACTTCTTCCGGGTCACGGCGGTCGGCAAGGCCGGCACGGGCTCAGGGTTCTACATCAATTCTCAAAAAGCACCCGTGGCGGTGGCTTCCGTTACAAATTGAGCCATCGGCATCGGACCCGCTGGTTTCCCTGAGCGTTCTCAGCGCATGAAGAAAGCTTCCGTTCGTAGGTGAACCAGACCAGGAAAAACAGAATTGAAAGAAAAAACCTCCAGTCGTAGGATTGGACCGGACTATACTCCGAAGAACGGACAGTGAAAAAGAGACCTCCTGTTGTAGAATAGAAACTACGACAGGAGGTCATGTTATTCCCAGAAAATATACGCCCCTCCCATTTTATGAAAACCGCGTAAAGCGAAAGCGCTCCGGTCTCACCGGCGCCGCTCTTTTCCGCAAAGCAAAGCGGCCGGGAACGATATCGTTCCCGGCCGCTTTGCTTTGTTATGGTGAATTGACGTGTAATCAGAAGGTGACGTCTTCGCCGTAATAGGCGCAGGTAAGCACTTTCAGCATATTGTCCGCGTCGGTTTCTCTTGGGTTGGAGCCTGTGCAGGGGTCGCCGACGGCGTTGACCGCAATTTCCTTGCAGTGCGCCTTGAAGTCTTCCTCGCTGACGCCGTTTGCCTGATAGGTCTGGGCAATACTGAGCTTTCTGTTCAGCTCGCGGACAGCTTCCACAAGGGAATTGGTCAGCTGTTTGTCCGTAGCGCCCGGCAGGCCGACTTCCCTGGCAATCTGCGCGTATCTTTCCATGCAGACTCTGGAGTTGTACTGGATGACGTTCGGCAGCAGGATGGCGTTGCAGCAGCCGTGCGGAATATGGAACACCGCGCCGGTCTTATGGGCAAGGCTGTGCGAGATTCCCAGAAGCGCGTTGGAAAACGCCATGCCGGCAAGACACTGGGCGATGTGCATTTTGCCGCGCGCCTCGGCGTCGCCGTGGTAGGAATCAAGGATACTGTCAAAGATGCTGGAAATTGCCTTGAGCGCCAGCGCGTCGGAAAAATCCGAACGGGCGGAGGCAACATAGGCCTCGATCGCATGGGTCAGGGCGTCCATACCGGTATGCGCGGTCAGGGTTTTCGGCATGGTCATCGGGATATCGGAATCCAGGACCGCAATGTCCGGCGTAATTTCAAAGTCGGCAAGAGGATATTTGATATCGGTGGAATAGTCCGTGATCACGGAAAAAGCCGTCACTTCCGAAGCGGTCCCGCTTGTGGAGGGGATGCCGACGAAAATCGCTTTCTTTCTGAGCTTCGGCATGGTGAAAGGATTCTTGATATCGTCAAAGGTTTTCTCCGGATATTCGTAGAACACCCACATCGCCTTTGCAGCGTCCATGGGGGAACCGCCGCCGATGGCAACGATCACGTCCGGCTCAAACTCGCGCATGGCCTTGGCGCCGTCGTATACTCTGTCGATGGACGGGTCCGGCTCGACACCGTCATAGATAAAGGTCTGCAGGCCGGCGTCCTTTAAAACATCGTCCAGCTTCTGCAGAAACCCGGTTTTTCTCATAGAATGGCCGCCGGTCACAATAAAAGCTTTCTGATAGCCCTTCAGATTTTTCAGCTCGCTGATCGCGTTCGGTCCGAAGTAGATGTCTCTTGGTAAGGTGAATCGTGCCATAAATATTCCTCCTGATTTTTTATTTGCAATTGTTAAAAGTATAACAATCTTTGTTTGATTATTATCATACCACTTCGCTCCGCAATTTTCAAGGTATTTTTCTCATTTTATTTAGTATGATTTCCCTGCTGGCTTTTTATGTAACCCCCAAATAAAAAAGCCGTTTTCCGCCCTGTTATCCCTCGGAATTTCTGCGGGGGAAACGGATTGCGGGAAATTCCCGTCCCTTCGGACATAAAAAAACCGGACTGCTGAAAAACAGTCCGGCTGCCGGTTCATGAATCAGGAGGACAACGGCTTGTCGTAAAAACGGCAGGCGACGAAATGCCCGGGGGACACTTCGCGGAGCTGCGGCGTATACCCGTCGCACTCGTCGGTCTTTTTGAAGCAGCGCGAGCAGAACCGGCACCCCTCGGGGGGATTGATCGGGCTCGGCACGTCGCCGCTCAGGATAATGCGCTGCTTTGATTTCGTCGGGCCAATAAACGGAATCGCGGAAAGCAGAGCCTGCGTATAGGGATGGAGCGGGTTGGCATACAGTTCCTTCTTCGGCGCGATCTCCACCAGCTTTCCCAGATACATCACGCCCACGCGGTCGCTGATATGCTTCACGACGTTCAGTCCGTGGGCGATGAACAGATAGGTCAGGCCGAATTCCGCCTTCAGCTCGTCAAGGAGGTTCAGGACCTGTGCCTGGATCGAAACGTCCAGCGCGGAAACCGGCTCGTCGCACACGATCAGCTTCGGCTGTACGGCGAGCGAGCGGGCAATGCCGACACGCTGGCGCTGTCCGCCGGAAAACTCATGCGGGTAGCGGTTCCGCTGATGGTTGGCCAGCCCGACGCAGTTCAGAAGATAAGTGACCCTTTTCTCGATCTCGTTGCCGGGGAGCAGCTTGTTGATTTTGATCGGCTCCGCGATGATGTCGCCGATCGTCATGCGCGGGTTTAACGAAGCATAGGGGTCCTGGAAGATCAGCTGGATATCCTTGCAGAAGCCGCGGCGCTTTTCTTCGGACAGCCCGGTCAGGTCGGTGCCTTCAAAAATAATCTGTCCGCGCGTAGGGGTATAAAGATTGACCAGCATTTTGCCGATCGTGGTTTTCCCGCAGCCGGATTCGCCGACAAGTCCGAAGGCCTCGCCCTTATGAATGGCAAACGACACGTCGTCCACCGCTTTCAGGACGCTGGTCGGGCGGCCGAAAAAGTCGGTTTCCAGATTAAAATATTTGGCCAGATTTTTAACTTCTACCAATCCTTCACTCATGCTTTTCCGCCTCCTCTGTTTCCGTTCCGTAAAGGAAGCAGCGCACCTTATGGCCGTCCCTTTCAACCAGTGCCGGCATCTTTTCGCGGCAGCAGTCCATGCACCGGTCACAGCGGTCGGAAAAAGCGCAGCCGGACGGCATCTGGAGCGGATTCGGCACCATGCCCTTGATCATATAGAGCGGTTCGCTGCTCTCGTCCTCCAGCCGGGGAATGGAACGGAGCAGGCCGAGCGTATAGGGATGCATCGTCTCTTCAAACAGTGTTTTCACATCCGCTTCCTCAACAATTTTCCCGCAGTACATCACGATGACGCGGTCGGCGGCCTCCGACACCACGCCGAGGTCATGGGTGATCAGCAGGACGGCCATGTTGAATTTTTCGCGCATGTGATAAAGAAGGTCGAGAATCTGCGCCTGGATCGTCACGTCCAGCGCGGTGGTCGGTTCGTCGGCGATCAGCAGTTCCGGGCGGCACGAAAGCGCCATGGCGGTCATGACCCTCTGGCGCATCCCGCCGCTCATCTGGTGCGGGTAATCCTTCGCGCGCTCCGCCGGGGAAGGGATGCCTACGATGTCGAGCATATGGACAGCGCGTTCCCACGCCTCTTTTTTAGAGAGCTTCATATGCGTCATGATGCTCTCCATGATCTGGTCTTTAATGCGGTATACGGGGTTGAGCGAAGTCATCGGCTCCTGAAAGATCATGGAGATCTGGTCCCCGCGGATCGCCTGCATCTCCGATTTGCTCTTTTTCAGGAGGTCCTCGCCCTTAAACAGGATTTCTCCCCCCGTCACCCTGCCCGGCTCCTGCACAAGGCCCATGACGGAAAGTGACGTTACGCTTTTTCCGGAGCCGGACTCTCCCACGATCGCCAGGATTTCGCCTTTATTCAATGAGAAGCTGATATCGTCCACGGCGTTGACGGTGCCATGTTTCAGCTGAAATTCCGTTTTTAAATGGTTTACTTCAAGCAACATAAAACTTCACCGCCTCTAATTCTTTCTATATTTCGGGTCGAGCGCGTCGCGCAGACCGTCGCCCAGCAGATTGAACGCCAGAACCGTCAGGGTAATGGCGATGCCGGGGAAAATGAGCGTGTAGGGCGCGGTGAAGATAAAGCCCCTCGCTCTGCCTAACATATCGCCCCACTCAGCCGCCGGCGGCTGCACGCCGAGGCCCAGAAAGCCCAGGGCGGCGGTGTCAAGAACCGCGGTGGAAATTCCCAGCGTCGCCCTGACCACAATGGAGGAAAGCACATTCGGAAGAATATGCTTGAAAATGATGCGGCTGTTTTTGTTCCCGATGACCCTGGCCGCCTGCACATAGTCGTTTTCTTTGACGGACAGGATACAGCCGCGCACAATGCGCGCGTATTCGGGGATGGAAACCAGGCCGATGGCGATGACCGCCTTATCGATGCCCTTGCCCAAAGCCGCCATAAAGGCGATGGCCAGCAAAATGGAAGGAATGGCGAGCATCATATCCATAAAGCGCATGATAATCGTATCCGTCATTCCCCCTTTGTAGCCGGCAATCGAACCCAGCACGACGCCGACCGTCAGGGAAAGGGCGACCGCGCTCAGGCCGACGGTAAGCGAAATGCGCGTTCCGGCAATGATCCTGCTGAAAATATCGCGGCCAAGCTGGTCGGTTCCGAACCAGTGCTCGGCGTTCGGCTGGAGAAAGCTCTTGGTCATATCCGATAAATTCGGATCGTACGGCATGATCAGCGGCCCGAAGATCGCCAGCAGCGCGAGGAAGCCGATGACGACGAGGCCCGTAATCGCCGCTTTATCCTCACAAAGCGCTTCCCACATCTCTTTTAACTGGGATTCCGGTTTTTCGAGAACGACGGCTGCCTGTGATGAGGATTCTGTTTGCGGCTGCTCTGCTTTTTTCTGTGTCATGACAAGCTAACCTTCTTTCCTGGAAAATTTGATGCGGGGGTCGATAAACGCGTAAACAACGTCTACCACAAGATTAATGAGCACGAAGATGCACGCGATCAGAAGCACGACTCCCTGTACGACGGGAAAATCGGATTTCAGAATGCATTCCACGGTATAATTGCCGATGCCCGGCCAGGAAAAGACGGTTTCCGTCAAAACCGCGCCGCCCAGAAGGGAGCCGAGCTGAAGGCCGATGACCGTCGTGACGGGGATCATCGCGTTGCGCAGCGCGTGGTGGGAAATCACTTTCCTTTCGGACACGCCCTTCGCCCGCGCCGTACGGATGTAATCCTGATTGAGCGTTTCCAGCATGCTGGAACGGGTCATTCTGGTGATAATCGCCATGGAGTACATACCGAGCGCCAGCGCCGGCAGAATCAGATGCCGGAGCACGTCGACAAAAGCCTCCGTATCCCCGATAGCAAGCGTGTCGATCAGGTAGAAGCCCGACGCCGCCATAGGCTGCAGAAGCGGGTCGATCCGGCCGCCAGAAGGCAGGATATGCCACACGCCCGCAAACAGGATGATCAGCAGAATGCCCAGCCAGAAGATCGGCATGGAAACACCGATCAGCGCGAGCACCATTCCCGCGTGGTCAAAGAAGGAATTCTTTTTCACCGCGGAAACAACGCCGATGATGATGCCGAAAAGGGACGCGAAAATAATAGCGGCAATCGCAAGCTCGATGGTGGCCGGGAAGCGCGAGAAAATTTCCTGTGTAACAGGCGTTTTTGTATAGTAAGACGTTCCGAGGTCGCCGGTGACGGCGCCCTTGATGAAGTTAAAAAACTGGAGATAGAGCGGGGCGTCCAGACCGTTTGCCGCACGCCACGCGTTGGCGGCTTCCACCGTAGCGTGCTGCCCCAGAACGATCGGGGCCGGGTCCGGTGAAAAAACCCGCATGATTAAGAACACAATGACCGAGACTCCCAGCAGCACGGGAATCAGCATCAATATGCGCTTGACGATATACTTGAACATTTGCAACAACCTTTCGTTGTATCATAACAAACAAGGATGCCGGAAGTCGTATTGAACAACCTCCGGCAATTCATAGAATCCTTTCAAACAGAATTCTGCGTTTTGTCTACAAACACCAGTTCAGCTCTTGGAAACACCGGAAAGGAACACGACGCCGGTCATGTGGTAGTAGAAATCCTTTACGTTGCTTCTGTAGCCGCAAAGAGTCTTGCCGTGGGAAATCGGGAGCCATACGGCTTCTTCGGCGGCTTTCTTTTCAAGATCCGTATAAATCTTGTCGCGCTCGTCGCCGGCTTTCGCGGCAAGGCCTTTCGCAATCAGTGCCTTATAATCGGCGTTGTCATAGCGGGCAACGTTCATGGTCGGGTCTTTGTCGGCCATCAGGTTCATGAAGTTATCCGGGTCGCCGTTGTCGCCCGTCCAGCCGTAGAAGCAGACATCGTAATCGCCCGCCTTGACCTTCTCTTTGTAGGTGGTCCAGTCATAAGCGTCGATCGTGGCTTCCACGCCCGCATTGCGCAGGTAGCCCTGGATGGCTTCCGCAAGCGCCTGGCCGTTCGCGGTGTTGTACGGTCTGGGGTTGGTGTAGGTAATCATGTGGATCGTCTTTACGCCCGCCGCGGCGAGGGCGGATTTCGCGGCCGCCTGGTCGAACGCAACCTGCTTGACGCTTTCGTCGTAGCCCTCCATAAAGGTAGGCAGGACGGAAGTGGCGGGATCCGCATAGCCCTGATACAGGCTCTTGACCAGCTCGGGAACATTGATTGCCTGGGAAACCGCCGTGCGGACCTTCGCGTCGGTGAAGGGCGCTTTGGTGGTATTGTAAGCCAGATAGTTGATGTTCATGCCCGGCGCTTCGTAAATCTTGTTGCCCGCGCTTTCGATCTGGCTGACGACCGTCGCGTCGATTCCGTCGATCATATCGGCTTCGCCGTTGCTCAGGGCAACCACTCTTGCGGAGTTGTCTTTGATGAACTTGAAGATCACGTTCTTTGTCAGAGCTTTGTCGCCCCAGTACTCGTCGTTGCGCGTCAGAACAACGTTCTGGCCCTTGGTCCAGCTTACGAATTTGTACGGGCCGGTGCCGCAGGGATGCTCGTTCACATTATTATTGTTGTCCTTCAGCGCTTTGGGGCTGACCATCGGCGCGCCCAGGCACATGGCGAGGTTGTTGAGGAACGGTGTGCAGGCGGCTTTCATGTTGATTTTGACCGTGTTTTCATCCACGGCTTCAACATCCTTGACGGAGCCGAATACGAATCCGGCGTAGCCCATATCCTCCGTTACGTTCGGGGCAAGCTGGCGGTCAATGTTGAATTTAACGGCTTCCGCGTTAAAATCGGTGCCGTCCTGGAATTTGACGCCCTTTTTCAGATGGAAGGTGTATGTAAGACCATCGTCGCTGACATCCCAGCTTTCCGCAAGGGAAGGAAGAACCTTTGTGGAATCTTTGTCGTACTTTAAAAGGCCCTCGTAAATGTTTACCATGATCTTCGCGGATTCACCGTCATCCACGAGTGCCGGGTCCAGACCTCTGGGGTCGGCGCCCTGCGCGTAGATCAGGGTGTCCTGTGCTCTGCTTTTGCTGGTATCTGCCGCAGACGCCGCGCCGCTTTCCGCCGCGGTGCTGCTTTTACCGCCGCCCGAGCAAGCCGTCAGGCCGGCGCAGGCAATCACCGCCGCAAGAACGGCAGCCAGCAGTCTTTTGCTCTTTTTCATCGTTAAAACCTCTCTTCATCATTCTTTTATCCAATTTTCTGCTTTAACAGGGTTGCGCTTTTACGGGGTTTCGCAGTCATGCTTTTAAGCCAAAACACTGTAAATGAGGAAAGCAACGGGATAAAAAGACAGGCGCCTAACACCAACAGTCAAGCGCCTTTGCCTTAAACAAGCCTATTCTATCATTTTATTTGCAAGTTTGCAAGAGTAAAGTTGCAGAATAACGCCAATGGTTTCTAAAAATTACAGGTTTCTATGGAACATTTGCACAAAGAGGTAAGGAATATTCCTGTCAGACCTGTTTCGATCATTTTTTCACGGCCGGAAAAGGAGGCATATTTTCCCAAATCCCCCGGCATTTTCCGTCTTTACAGCCGAACTCAATAGACGGAAATGCTGATATCCGCCGCGGCTTTTGTCGCGGGGTCTATGGCGTAAATGACCGCGGTACCCCCGCCCACGGCCGTAATTTTGCCGGTGGACGCGTCTACGGCAGCCACGCCGGCGGAAGAGGACACCCACAAAAGCGAGGAAGCCTCCACCTTATTTCCGTTCAGCGTAATATTGTCCGGCGTATAGTCGCCGAATTTCGCGATTTTTACACTGCTCTGGGAAAACACAAGCCCCGAGGAGGAAACGGCGGGGGCCGCGGAGGAGCCTGTTACGGTGACGGGTACCGCCGCGCTTGTCCAGTCGCTCTCCGCAAGAGTCCTGTAATAATACCGCACCTTGGTTGTGCCGGCGGCGACGGCGGTCATCACCACATGCCCCTGTGAGTCCGCCGAAGCCTTGATAATACTGTCGTCGTCGACCCGCAGATAAATGACCCCGAAATACGCTTCGCTGACATAGCTGGTGTTCTGCACCAGCGAAATCTCATTCAGTGTGACCGACGCGGAGCAGTTTTCGTCGTTCAGCGCCGAATCCGCAAAAGCGGCGGCGGAAAAGCTCGCGAGCAGCAGCGCGATGACCGGAACCAGCACCGCGGTCCTCATTTTCTTGATCATGGCAGTTCCTTCCTTTCTCATCAGGCCGTAGCCGTCTCGTTTTCAAAAAGCTCGCCGTCGATAATATTGATGACCCGTTTCGCGTGGGACGCCACGTGCAGGTCATGGGTAATCATCACGATGGTGTTTCCCATTTCATTGAGCTGGCTGAACAGCTTCAGGACCTCCCTGCCGGTTGCGGAATCGAGCGCGCCCGTCGGCTCATCCGCCAAAAGGAGCTTCGGCCTGCCGACCAGCGCGCGGGCGATGGCGACCCGCTGCTGCTGGCCGCCGGAAAGCTCGTTCGGCTTGTGGTGGATCCTTTGGTCCATTTCCAGCATCTCCAGCTTTTCCATGGAAAGAGCCTCCGCCTTTTTGCGGGTTTCCCCGCGGATCAGCAGGGGAAGCATGGTGTTCTGCAGCACGTCGTATTTCTGGATCAGGTGATATTTCTGAAAGATAAACCCGATCTGCTGATTTCTGAGATGCGTCAGCTGCGAATCGTTCATCTGATGGACCGGCTGTCCCGTCAGAAAATATTCCCCGTCCTGAAAGCTGTCCATACAGCCTATGATATTCATCAGCGTGCTTTTCCCGGAGCCGGAGGGCCCCAGAACCGCAAGGTATTCGCCCGACTCCACATCGAGTGAAATCTGCTTGAGCACATCCAGGGTATCGCCGCCGACCTGGTAGCATTTGTGGATTTGATTCATGGTAATGATATTTTCCATTTTCGGCGCCCCTTCGTTTATTTTGAAACAACGGCCACTTTGACGACCGTCAGCGTCCCGTTGACTTCCTTCTGCGAGATTCGCAGGATCATTCCCGCGGTAATACTGGAAAATCCGCTCGTGCGTTTCGTGGTCGTCCCCGCCGCTGCGGTACCGGCCGTTGTCTTAGTAGTGGAGCCGGATTTGGCCGAACCCGACCGGCTGGCGAACGTTCCCGTTCCGGTCCGGCTGGCGGACGTTCCCGTTCCGGTCCGGCCGGCCGCAGCGCCCCCCGCGGACGCGGCTCCCTGCTGGGCGCCCGCCTCAGCTTCCCCGGCCGTTCCCCCGGCCTGCGTCGTACCCCCCGTACCGGAACCAGACAGGGAAAGCCCCACGGGTATCAGCAGCGTCTTCGTTTCTCCGGAGGATACGAATTCCCCCGAACCGCTTTCCCCGGACATCGTTCCGAGCTCCAGCTCCACTTCATTCCCGACAATGGAAGTCACCTTCCCGATGATCTGATTCTGCGACTGCGACGAGGAATCGCCCTTTGCGCCGCTGCCTTTTGTGCCCGTACGCGTCCCTTCCTGCCGGTTTTCACGGCTCAGCCCGGACGTTGTGCGCTCCCCCTCGCTCTGGGAGGTCTTCCCCGACGAGCAGCCGCTGAGGGCGGATACCGCAACCAGCAAAACAATGAGGACGCATACCGTTCTTCGTTTTATCATGTTGACTCCTCCTTTTATTCCTGCTGCAAAGCTTCGATCGGCGTGAGCTGGGCCGCCTTATAGGCGGGATAAAAGCCGAACGCCGTGCCGGTCACCACCGCGAACGCAAGCGCCAGGACGCCGCTCACGGCGAGCGGCTCCACCGTCATTCCGGCCATACGCACCGCCGGCACAAGGGCAAACCCGGCAATGACGCCGAGCGCCCCGCCGAAGATGCTCATGAAGTTTGCCTCCATCAGAAATTCCAGCAGGATTTCCCGCTTGCTGCACCCTAACGCCTTTAAAATGCCGATCTCCTGCGTGCGCTCCCTGACCGACACAAACAGCACGTTCATAATGCCGATCCCGCCCACAATAAATACGATGATCGCGACGGCGATCAGCAGCATGGAAAGCGTGTTCGCCGAAGTGGTCGCCGCTTCCATTTCACTGCCCGCGTCCGTCAGGGTAAAGCTGCCGTTCGGATAATTTTCCGTCAGCACCGCCGTAATATTTGCCATGGCGTCGGAAACCTCTTTCACATCCGAAGCGATCGCCATAATGGACGGGGTCGCCGTGCTGCCGAGTACGAATTTCTGCGCCGTGGAATAGGGCAGATAAATGGAATCGTCGGGGCTGACGCCGGACGAGACCGTTCCGATTCCCGAAAGCACGCCGACCACCGTGTAGCTTTTCCCCTCGATCGTCAGCACGTCGCCGTACGCGGCGTAGGCGCTGCCGAACAGCGTTTTCGCCAGGCTGTTGCCGATAACGGCGACTTTATTCTTGCCGTCCTCGTCGTCCTGCGTAATAAAATCGCCCTGCAGCAGCTCCAGGTTGCTGATATCCTGGTACTCCGGCAGGCAGCCGACGATCGTCTCATCCGTTTCCTCGTCCAGATTATCCGTCAGCACCGCGCCCGTTCCGCTGATGACGATCGACGCGGACGAAAGGTCCGGCACATAGGAGAGGATATCCTCCACGTCCGTCGTGGTCAGGGTCACTCCCTTTTGCCTGGCGCTTCCCCCGCCCGTCTGGCCGCCCGACATTCCGCCGCCGCTCCCGCCGGTGCGGCTTCCGCCGCTGAAGCCCCCCCGGGTCCCGCCGCTGAAGCCGCCGCCGCTGAAACCGCCTCCGCCGCCCATATCCCCCGGGGGCATCATCCCGGCCATCGCGTCGGCCATATCGGCCTGCGTGCTGACGGTCACGTTGATGGCGCCGACGTTCAGGGTTTTAAACTGCTCCTGAACGTCCACCTCTCCGCCGTGCCCGATGGCAATGACCAGCACGATGGTCGCGGCGCCGACGATGATCCCGAGGGAGGTCAGCATGACCTTGGTTTTACTTTCCAGAATATTGATCCATACCAGATGAAGGATTTCACTGAATCTCATGACTTTGTCACCGCGCTTTCGACCAGAACGGTTTCCCCTTCCTGCAGGCCGCTTGCGATTTCAACGTACTGCCCGTTGGAAAACCCGGTGGTGACCGTCGTCTTTTTGGTCGTACCGTCCGCGTTTTTCACCAGCACGCTGGAAACGCCGTCCTCAAAGGTAACGGCCTGATCGGAAACATACAGCACATCCTTTTTCTGCTTTTTGATAAACTCGACCTCCCCGCTCATACCCACAAACACTTTCTTCGTATTGGGGTCGGTCATCTTTGCCGTGACCGCATAGGTAACGGAAGCGGACCCGCTGCGCGAGGGGGAAGCGGCGATGCTTTCCACCGCTGCGGCGAAGGTCTGGCCCTCATACGAGGTCAGCGTGATTTCTGCGTCCTGGCCGATCGACAGGTCGGTGACATCCTCTTCCGACAGGGAAACGGACATGCTGACGGAGGAGGTTTTGGCAATCGTGATCATGGCTTCCCCCGCTTTTACGTCGCTTCCGTCGGTGCAGCCGACCGCAACGACGATTCCGTCGCAGGGAGAGGTAATCGTACCGTCTCCGTTAATCGCGCTGTTGACGTCGTCCAGTTCTCTTTGCAGGCTGTCGTACGTCTCCTGCTGGGTGGAAACCGCCTGCGCGAGCTGGTTGACCGTCAGCTCATAGGCCGCTTCGGCGCCGGAGCCGCCGATCAGGCTGCTCTGCAGCGTCTGTTCCGCTTCGTCGATGTTCCCGGCTGCGGACTTCTGCGCTTTTTCCAGCGCAAACTGGGCCGTTTTCACTTCATTCTGGAGCGTGGTCACCTTGGAGTCGATTTCATCCGACGAAGCCGCCGTATCGCTGTCGTCGCTGCTGCCGGAGCTGGAGCCGTACTTGCTCCGGAAGGTTTCATTGTAATCGTCATAAGCCGAGGAATAGTTTCCATATTCCGCCGTGTACAGGGACACCTTCGTTTCCAGCGCCTCTTTTGCGGAAACCGTAGAGGCTATGTAGTCGGCATAATCGTTGTAGGCGTCCTTTGCCGCGTCGTATTCCGTTTCCGCCTCGTCTTCCCCGTCGTCCTGCGCTTTGGCCAGGACCCACGCGGAATACGCGGAATTTTTCGCCGATTCCAGAGAGCTGAGTCCGTCCAGCGCCGCTTTGTGGTCCTTTTCATACTGCTCCAGCTGATCCTCGTAGCTGCTCTTTGTCGTTTCCGTGTCGTCCCTCCACTTTTTCAGCTGATTCAGCTTTGCGTAATCCGTGGGGTAGCTTTTCTGCAAAGCAAGGTATTTCGCAAGGTCGTCCTGCTTTTCCTTGAGATCCTCCTTGGCGGAAGCGATGTCGTTCTGAATCTGCGCCTTGTCCAAAGATTCCTGCGTGTACGCGTTGGCGGCGTCCGACCTGCTTTTTTCATAAGTGAGCTTCGCGGTCTTGAGCTTGCTGTCCTGATCGGCCAGAGCCTGCTCAAGGGAAAGCTTAGCCTCCGCCAGCTTCGTGCGGGAATCCAGCGTCCCGTCGGTCACGCTGTTCTGATCCAGCTTTACCAGCGACTCCCCGTCCTTGACCGAATAGCCCACCTTCACAAGCACGCTGTCGATGGTGACATCCACCGGGAACGAAACGGCTTGCTCATCCAGTGCAACCGTGCCGCTTTCGCTGGTGCCCACGGTTACGTCGCCCTTTTCAACGGTATACTCGCGGTAATTGACCGTATTCTGCGAAGTCTTGATCTGATGGAGATACAGCAGAACCGTCGTCAGAACGGCAGCGCCCAGGACGACGCCCGAGGCGATGATGATACACCATTTTTTATGATTCTGAACCAAACGGATTCCTTTATTTTTTATTTTGAGTGCTTTCTCTTTCATAACTGACCTCCAATTTTCGCTTTCTACATCCAATTATAGGAATTTAATCTTAACCGAAACCTAAATTTTCGGCGCTTCACATAAATTTAAGCGCATCTTCACAAGGCCGTCACATGCGAAAAACGCGCTTCTGCTATAATATAGAAAAGACAAATGGAGGGATTCGGATGAAAATACTGCTGATAGAGAATGATAAAAAAGCCGCGGATAAAATCGGCAGACTGCTGAGCCGGAACCGTTTTGAATATTTTTCCGTTTCCCGCGGGGAAAACGGAGCCGATGAAGCGATGAGCGGCGTCTACGACGCGGTGATTCTGGACGCCGCGCTGCCGGACTGCAGCGGGCTGGAAGCGCTCAGGCAGATACGGAAAGCCGGCCACTGTGTCCCCATCCTGATGCTGTCGCCGAAATGCGGCGTCAGCGACAAGGTCCGCGGGCTGAACGGGGGCGCCGACGACTTTATGGAAAGACCGTTTGCGGAAGCCGAGCTGCTCGCAAGGCTCTGCGCGGTTTCCCGCAGGAAAGGGGAGCTGATTGCGGATACCCTGTCCTTCGGCGGATTGAAGCTGAACCTGAGCACCTACGAGCTGTCCGACGCCGGAGAAAGCGTCCCTCTTTCCAACAAGGAATTCGAGCTGATGAAATTCTTTCTTTTACAGGGACACAATATCAGCAGCAGGGAAAATTTATTGACGAAATTCTGGGGCTTTGAAAACTCCACGGCGGAAAACAGCCTCGAGGTACATATCACCTATCTGCGCCACAAGCTGAAACGGATTCATTCCGGCATCCGGATCCACTGCGTCAAAAACGTCGGCTATCAGCTAATGATCGGCGAAAAAACAGCAGGAGCGGGGTTTTGATCCCGCTCCTGCTGTTTTCTGTTTTATTCCCGGACGATATCCTTGACGACTTCCCCAGCCAGAATCAGTCCCGCGACGGAAGGGACAAAGGAAACGCTGCCCGGCACCTGACGGCGGATAGAGCATTTGCGCTTTGTGCCCGGCGGGCAGATACAGTGATATTTACAGCTGGTGGCGTCGTCGTCGATCGGCGTCATCGGCGGCTCCCTGGAGTACACCACCTTCAGGGAAGGGATGTTCCGTTTACGCAGTTCATTGCGCATCACCCTCGCAAGGGGACAGACGGAGGTCTGATAGATATCGGCGACCTCGAATTTTGTGGGGTCAAGCTTATTCCCCGCCCCCATGCAGCTGATGACGGGAACACCGGCAGCCTTCGCCCTTTCAATCAGGATCAGCTTGGCGGAGATGGTGTCGATCGCGTCCACCACATAGGAATATCGGGACAGGTCGACGGTATCGGCGTTCTCCGCCGTATAAAACATAGGAAAAATCTCCACCTTTGCGGAAGGATTGATTTCCAGTATCCGGTCGCGCATCACCTCTACCTTTGCCTTGCCGACCGTTTTGCGCGTGGCGATCAGCTGGCGGTTGATATTGGTCAGGCAGACCTTGTCGTCGTCAAACAGCGCGATGCCGCCGATTCCGCTTCTTGCGAGCGCTTCGGCCGTGTAGGAACCGACCCCGCCGATCCCGAACACCGCCACCGCCGCTTCCTGCAGCTTTTTCATCGCGGGAGCCCCCAGCAAAAGCTCCGTCCTCGAAAATTCATTTAACATTTCTTTCCCACCTGTATATTGAGTCATCATCAATTTTATCATTACAGCATTTCCAATTGATTCCGCAGCAAAATTGCGTTCCTCCCCCGCCTTTGGCGGGGGAGGAACGTGTATTATCCCGCAAACGGAAATGGAATTGCTGCAGATCTCACGGAATAAATTATACCGTACCAGCCGGCCTTTATCAATCGGTTATTGAAATAAAAAGTCTTTTCCTATCAAAGCGGTAATAGATTGACATTTTATCCGGGCGACAGTATGATAAAAGACAAAATAATAAAATGTCGGCAAAACCCGTCCGGTAGAAGAGCCGCCGGAAGCAAGCGGGCTGATTGCGGAAAGGATGTAGCAAATGGATTTGAATATTACGCGGGAGCAGGCATGGGCCCTCCTTACAGAGTACAACAAGGACCCGTTTCATCTGAAACACGCCCTCACTGTGGAAGGGACCATGAGATATTTTGCCAAACTGCTCGGCTTTGAGGAGGAACAGGACTTCTGGGGCATCGTCGGGCTCCTGCACGACCTGGATTTTGAGCTTTTCCCGGACGAGCACTGCATTCGCGGACAGGCCATCCTGCGCGAAAAAGGAGTCAGCGAGGATATCATCCGCGCGACCGCAAGCCACGGGTACCGGCTGACTGTGGATATCAAACCGGAGCACACGATGGAAAAGGTGCTTTACGCCGTCGACGAGCTCACCGGGCTGATCGGTGCCGTCGCGCTGATGCGCCCCTCGAAGAGCGTACAGGACCTGGAACTGAAATCGGTCAAAAAGAAGTACAAGAGTCTGAATTTTGCGGCGGGCTGCTCCCGGGAAGTGATCGGGCGCGGCGCGGAGATGCTCGGCTGGGAGCTGGATTACCTGATCGAACAGACCATTCTGGCGATGCGTTCCTGCGAGGACGCGGCGCAAACCGTTTAAAGCTTTTCGTTTTTGACGACCCACCGCCACAGCACGGGCTGAATCTGCGGATAGGTAAGGTTTTGCGGCAGCGCCGCGCAAAATTGGATTTCGGCCATTTCCATATCGGCGGGCAAATCGGAAAGGGATTCCACCTGCGCGTAAAACAGCATGCCGTAAGTGGGCTTCGCATTATGTATCAGGTCGTCCTCCCCTTCCACCGAATAAATGCAGACGGGCCTGATCTGAAATTCCACCGCGCCCGTCTCCTCATACAGCTCCCGTTTCGCGGTGTCGTGGATATCTTCCCCATTCTCGCGGTGGCCGCCCGGAATTTCCCAGGTTGTCCGTTCTTTATGGCGGCAGAGAATCCATTTCTCTCCCATGCGCGCCGCAATGATGGCATATTTGAGGCTGTCGTTCTTCACATAGTCCAAATCATGAAATCCTACTTTTACCATAAGTTCTTTTCCTCTTTTCATCAAAAATCGCTCCGTGCGGAACCAGCGGGTTCCGCACGGAGTCTTTTATTGCGACAGTTTTTGTTCCAGCTCTTCCAGATCATAAATCGGGGGCGAACAGGTATTGTTCTGACAGATATAATAAGCGCTCCGGCCATCCCCGAGCGGATATTCCGCCGTAAATTCCGCAAGCTTCTCCAGCTGCTCCGCGTTTTCCGCGCTCTTTATAAGCACGGTGGTGTTGGGCATTCTTTTTTTGTTCAGCAGGGATCTGACCCGTTCAAAATCGGCGCTGTCCTTTACCACGCACACGATTTCCCTGGAAGGGTACAGCGCGGCCGTCATGGCCGTCAGCGCAAAGCTGTGCCCCGCCGGAAACTCCTGCGCGGCGCCCGCCATGAAACGGAGCTGCTGATCCGCGGCCTCCTGCAAAGCCGGATTTCCGGTAAGAGCCGCCAGCTTTACCAGGCAGAGGGACGCCGCGGAGTTGCCGGACGGAATCGCCCCGTCATAGGTCTCCTTCGGACGGTAAATAAGCGGTTCCGCGTCGCTTGCGGAAAGATAGAAGCCGCCGTTTTCCCCGTCGTAAAACCGGTCCAGCATGGTCCGGTTCCATTCCTCCGCCCGCTGAAGATAATCCACGTCGCAGGTCGCGTCGTAAAGGCTCAGCAAAGCCCACACGGTAAACGCGTAGTCGTCCAGCCCGCCCGTGCCCGCGGCCTCCCCGCCGCGATAACGTACCCGCAGGCCGCCCCGCTCGTCGGTCAGGCTGCTTTGGAGAAAGCGCATCGCCTTTCCCGCCGCGGCCAGATAACGGTCATCCCCCAGAATCCGATAGGCATCGGCAAACGCCGTGATCATCAGCGCGTTCCAGGAGGTCAGGATCTTATCGTCCTTATGCAGCTTTGTACGCGTCAGGCGGTATTCATACACCTTTGGAAGCAGCCGTTCGATCGCCTCGTCCGGATGCTCGGCATCGGGGTTTCCGATCAGGTTCGGAATGTTTTTTCCCTCAAAATTGCCCCCGGGCGTCATTCCGAAATATTCGATAAAGGCCCGGCCGTCGCTTTCGCCCAAAAGGGAAACGATCTCATCCGGGGTAAAAACGTAGTATTTTCCCTCCTGACCGTCGCTGTCGGCATCCTGCGCACAGTAAAAGCCGCCGTTTTCGTCGGTCATTTCCCGCAGAATATACTCCATTGTCTTTACGGAGACCGCTCTATAGAAATCGTTTTGAGTGATCCGGAACGCTTCCAGATACGCGATGGTCAGGAGGGCGTTGTCGTAGAGCATTTTTTCAAAATGGGGGACCAGCCATTTGTCATCTGTGGAATAACGGGAAAAGCCGAAGCCCACATGGTCGAAAATCCCGCCGCGGTACATCTGCCGCAGGGTTTTTTCCGCCATCTGAAGAGCGTCCCCGTCTTTTTCCAGCATAGCATACTGAAGCAGAAACAGCAAGTTGTGCGGAGACGGGAATTTCGGGCTGGCGCCGAACCCGCCGTACTGGCGGTCAAAGGTCTGCCGGAACCATGACCGGGCGGAAACCAGAAGGTCCTTTGTGAGCCTGCCCGCTTTTTTCACCGTCTGTCCCCGAAGCGCCATGGCAATGCGCTCGCCGGAGCCGAGAAGCTCCTTCCGGTTTTCCCGCCACTGCTGCGCGGCGGAAGCAAGCAGGTCCATCAGCCCGGGCATGGAATACCGGGAATGCTTCGGGAAATACGTTCCCGCGTAAAACGGGCGCTGGTCCGGGGTCATCAGAATGGTCAGGGGCCACCCGCCGCTGCCGGTGAGCGTCTGACAGACCGTCATGTAAACCGCATCCACGTCCGGCCGCTCCTCCTTATCCACTTTGATCGCGATAAAATTCCGGTTCAGCTCCTGTGCGACCTCGTCGTCCTCGAAGCTTTCGTGCTCCATCACGTGGCACCAGTGGCAGGTCGAATAGCCGATGGAGAGGAAGACCGGCCTGTCCTCCGTTTTCGCCTTTTCAAAAGCCTCTTTTCCCCACGGGTACCAGTCGACCGGATTATAGGCGTGCTGCAGCAGATAAGGAGATTTTTCATGGATCAGCCGATTGGGCACCCTGTTTTCAGTATCAGGCATTTGATCACCTTCTTTTTTCTGTTTCGTTTAGTGTATCCCAAAAAGAAAAAGAATGCCATATTTATTCTTTTTCCCTGAAATTCATTCTGCGGCAACTCCATCTTAGTTTACGAAACAAAACACGTTCCTCCCCCACCTTCGGCAGGGGAGGAACGTCAGCTTTGCTGCGGAATCAACCGGGAACGCTGTAAACGCTGCACATATTAGGATAAAGCACGAACCGGGTTCAGGCAAAAACGGCTCCGGGGCTGCGGAGGATCGGAGTTTATTCCTCCGCAGGGACTTTTTCAATTTTACAGATCATTGTATTTCTCCTGAATTCGGCATTTGTCATCATTATTTCCCTTTTGGTGTGTATATAAGCAGTCTTACAGGAAGCCGGAAGAGTACTCTAAGCACACTTGTGCGAAGTGCACAACAGCCGGATATGCTTATGAAGGTTTTACGAAGGATGTTAGATCCGTTTTATTTTTCAATTTTGTCCTTTACTTTTCTTGCGTTTTCCGTAAGTCTTGGAATATTCCTAAGCAGATTCTGATAGAAAATTTTTACGTCCAAATCCCCCAGGACATAAAACACCTGGCTGTTCTCAACCGCAATGTTAAATAACAGTTCCTTTTCGTCTAACGTCCAATCGTCAAAGCCAGTAAGCTCTTTGATTGTGGAATGTGTCGTTGCAAAACTTCTGCTGCTTTCCAGCGCAATGAATAAATCCGTTTTTTTGCGGCCTTCTTCATTGTTTTGTTTATCGGCCTCAAGGTTTTCCTTTTTACATTGATAGTAAATATCTTCCAAAATTTCATTGGCAGCTGTACGGTCAATAATTGACTTCACCAAGTTGTCCAATTCCGTTCCCTGCGAATAATCAGCCGGTACATAATACTTTATCCTGCCGTCGTGCATCATTTTATAAACTTTAGATTTATCATTCGTCTCGGCATTATAAACGCCAATGGAATGCCCGCCGTAGGAATTTACAAGCTTCATGCAGGGAATATCTGTGTCGCTGTCGCCAATATAGACAATATTGCGAAACGGTACACGCATTTCTTCAGGGGCAAAAGAATCATTGACCCCTTGATCGTTGATATCCAGGACTCCTTTTTCAATCCGGAACAAAAACTGTGTTTTATTTGTATAGTTAACGACCTGCGCGGGCCATTTTGCAACGCCGGTTTGGGGATCATAGTAAAATGAACTTGCGTATATTTTTTTGAAAACGCCCTGTCTGGCAACAGACGTCCCCTCAATCATCTCTTTCAGCCCGGAGGAAATAATGTAGTGTTCAACAATAACACCCTTTGCAGTCCCATATTCACAGATTCTTTTGAACCAATCTTCCACACCGGGAAACAGATTGACCCGCGCGCCGTAATCGGCCAACGTCTTTTTGGTAAAGACGATATTCCCCTCCGCTGTCTGAACCATTTTGTACATATATGCCAGGTTTTGATCCATCTCGTTGTTTTCGGCCAGTTCGTTGGATTCCGTCCAAAAATCCCCTACGTCATATCTTACCGACTGAATATAACCCTGCGCCTGCATATTATCCGGCGATAAGGTTTTGTCGAAATCGTAGCAAATGGCCAGCACAGGCTTTTGTCCTTTGCTTTCCCGTTTAAACTCTTTTTGGCTCATATTTCACACCTCATTGAAGCAGTTTTTCCGGCTGCCTGCCCTAAACAAACCGCGAAAGTCGTTTTTGCTTTTCAGGGATACCCTGCCGGTCTTAGAAAAAGTTGGAAGTGCATCCCGAACTTCGGAAGATTTACACAGTGCGTTCCGTTACGGAGAGTTTACTCGTATCATACATCACTTTTGCATGATTTCTTTTAAGGAGCTCTTTTGTAATAAGCCCGCCTGTTTTCTTATCATAACATTCTCTGTAAATACAGTTGTTGCGAAATA
The DNA here is from genome assembly GCF_053840905.1 of Caproiciproducens sp. Classification (NCBI taxonomy): domain Bacteria; kingdom Bacillati; phylum Bacillota; class Clostridia; order Eubacteriales; family Acutalibacteraceae; genus Caproiciproducens; species Caproiciproducens sp. The sequence goes on along the minus strand of NZ_JBNLXQ010000016.1, from coordinate 15,046 downwards.
TCCCATCCGCTTCTTCGGAAAAAAATTCATCTGTCAATTTAATATGATATTTATACGGAAGTTCCCGATCAGCCCTTAGTTCCCCGCACAAATATTCCGACGTCGTATAAACGATCAGCTGAAAGACGTACTCGGTTGGATTGATAAAACGGTAATCCAGATAGTTGTACATAATCGAAGTCCCAACCCCAAACGGAATCTGCCTGCCATAATCGGGGAACAAATCCAATCCGTCATGATGATGATGTTCCACAATCTGCATGGGGGTATGCAGAACCATCCAATGGATCAAATTTGTAAATTGACACATACCGCCGCCAATATCTTTCCCCAGTTGTCCGTTACTGATGGTCAACCCTTCTTTATACCCCTTTTTCACAGTGCAGGAACCTACTAATTTCCAAAACGAAAAGCACTCTCCGGGGCGTATCATAACATTTGACACTTTGGGTGCGGCAATATTTAAATTCGCCGCTTTATTGTTTTGTAACTGTACATCTACATTTCCCAGCTTCCGGCGAATCAACGATTTATGTCTATATACCAAAACGGGTAAACGCTCGTTGCTTTTTGTTGTGGCGAATTTTTTAAGACAGGTCAAATTGAAAACATGGCGTATCACCCGACACTTCAGTAAAGATAATTTGTATGTAAAGGGTGATATCTCACAGAAAAGTTTGCGCTTTCTCTCCATCATTCCATTCTCCTGTTGATAAACTGAGATCCAATCGCCGCAGCCATGGGTTTGGAGCATTCCGCTTTTACCCGTTTACCCGCCGATCAGCGGCCTTCCGCGCCGTTGCCGTAAGCGCTTCCAGCTGGCATAATTTGGCTATATTATACTGCAAATACCGAATAGAAACAATAAACAATTCCATCCCCCCAACGGAAAAGGCAATATCATCGTTTCGCGTCGCATAGAACGGCGGGAGCCCTTCTTCCGCTGAAACATCGGCGGAAGAAGGGCTCCTTAGGTCGCTGGAAGGAGATATATGACAACGCATGCCAAGCTTGTTTGTGAATCAGAAATCCTGATGTGCTGAAAGGACGTCCGGCTGTATCCAAAACACCCGGAAGCCGTCAGCAGTGCTCAGGCAGGAGAAAGAGGAACGCCGAAGCCGACTACCACACAGGCAATCGCAAGCATAATGAGCGCCCACTTGAGGACCGCACGCAGCGCTTTGCTGTCCTGACCGACGAGGCCGACAGCCGCCACCGCAGTGGCAACGCACTGGGGAGACATGATTTTGCCGACGCCGGCGCCCAGAGAGTTCGCCGCGGCAAGCCAGTACTTGGAAACGCCGATCTGCTGCGCGGCAGCCGTCTGCAAGGTTCCCAGCAGCACCTCGGTGTTGGTGCCGCTGCCGGTGACGAACGCACCGATTGCGGCAATGACCGGCGCCACAAACGGATAGTAGCGGCCGGTGAGAACGACAAAAAGATGCGCCATATCGGCGATCATCCCGGAATATGTCATAATTTTGGCAACGGCAAGCACGGACATGATGGTAACGATCGTTTTAGACATCTGCTTCACCGTGCCGGTCAGCGCCTGCCACATCATCTTTCCGCTGGCCTTCTGCACAAGGCTGCCGATCACTGTGGCGACAAAAATGATGACGCCGGGCGTATTGATCCAGCTGAAAGAAACAGGACCGGCGCTTGGGGCCGTGCTGATCTTTACGGTGGACTTGAAAACAGAAAGGAAGCTGTTGACCGGCGGAACCAGCTTGGAGGTCAGCAGAAGAAGTACGAAAATAAGAATAAACGGCAGGCCGGCCACCGCGAGCGGCATTGCCGGTTCGTCCTGCTTTTGCGCCGTGCCGGCAATCCCCGCGCTCATATCATATTCCGCGGGAACCGGCTTATTTTTCCGTGCTCTGGCCATCAGGAAAGTACAGGCCAGCGAGACGACGCAGCCCACGATGACGGTCAGCTCCGGCCCGAGGAATCTGGAAACAACCAGCTCCGGAAGGACGAAGGACAGGCCGGACACCAGCGTGATGCCCACAACGCCCTTCAGCGCCTTGACGCCGCCCCCGCCCGCGATGACCATCAGGAACGGAACCAGAATCATAAACGGCACCATCTGAAACACCGTCGTAAAAGCCAGCGGCAGCGCGTCCAGCCCGGTCACCGCCTGCAGGGTAACGGTAGGGATGCCGACGGAACCGAACGCGGTGGGAAAGGCGTTGGCGATCATGCAGACCACACAGGCCTCAATCGGATTCATGCCCATTCCGGCCAGCATGCTTGCCGGAATGGCGATTGCCGTGCCGAAGCCGGCCATGCCCTCCAGAAATCCGCCGAAGCACCACCCCACCAGGAGGATCAGAAGGCGTTTATCGGCGGAAACGCCTGTGAGCATCCGCTTAATGATGTCCATGGCGCCGGTTTTTAAGGAAAGGTTATAGGTGAAAATGGCGGCGATGATAACCAGAATGATCGGCCACAGCGCGGTGGCGAAGCCTTCCAGCGCGGAGGTGGCGCAGTCCGCCGCCGGCATGTGCCAAAGCGTCAGCGCCAGGACGACGGCAACGGCCAGCGCGCTGAGGCACGCCTTGTGGCCGGGCATCTTCAGATATGTAAGCGCGATAATCAGCCAGACGATTGGCACCAGAGCAAGATAGGACTGAAGCATAATAAGAGACCTCCCCTATTTATTTCAGTGGCTGCAATAGTCACAGTTTACCTGCTTTTGGTTCTACCAGTTTCGACAAACATTCCGGCGATATATAAAACGAATAACAGCAAAAATGAATCCTTTCGGAAAATAATATTTCTATACTGGATACATTATATCCCCAAACCAGCATAAAGTCCATATGAAGTTATATCAAAAATTATATTTTAGTATATTTGACGAATATCCAACTTCAATTTTGTCAGAAAAATAGAATCACTCGATTTGGCATTGTATTAAAAATAAAATGTGGTAAGATGGTAGCATACATAAGTGGAGCTACCAATTTTAAGGCGGTTTTTTTACCGCTTGCATCTGTAAAAACGGTTGGTGTAAAATCAGAATGGAGGCGCTTTCATGTCCATCATGATTCCCTTTGGCAAATCCGGGATGCCGCTGCACGCGGATCTGAGCGATGCGGAAATTCTGGAATCCCATGTGGAAGAACTCAAAGCCGCCGACACGGAGGACGGTTTGGTGCTGGCCGCCATGGCCGATCCGATCGACTCCCCCCGCCTGCGGGAGCTTGCCGCCGGCAAAAAGACCTGCACGGTCATTATCAGCGACCACACGCGTCCGGTCCCGAGCAGGCACATTCTTCCCTTCATGCTCGCCGAGCTGCGCGAGGGCAGCCCGGACATCGACATCACCCTGCTGGTGGCTACCGGGTTCCACCGTCCGACCGGCAAGGAAGAGCTGGCGGCGAAACTCGGCCGCGATATCGCGGAGCATGAAAAAATCGTGATCCATGACAGCCGGGACGCGTCGGGCAACGTGCAGATCGGCGTGCTCCCCTCCGGAGCGGCGTGCGTGATCGACAAAATAGCGGCACAAACAGATTTGCTCGTCGCCGAAGGCTTTATCGAACCGCACTTCTTCGCCGGTTTTTCCGGAGGGCGCAAGAGCGTGCTGCCGGGTGTCTGCGATCAGGTGACGGTGCTGGGCAACCATTGCTCCGAATTTATCGCTTCGCCTTATGCGCGCACCGGCGTCCTGGACGGCAACCCGCTGCACAGGGATATGCTCGCCGCGGCAAAAATGGCGCATCTGGCATACATAGTGAACGTCATTATTGACGAAGATAAACGTGTGGCGGCCGCCTTCGCCGGGGACGCCGTCACCGCCCACCGCCGGGGCTGCGACCTGCTGCTGAAATACTGTCAGGTACAGCCGGAAAAACGCGGCGATATCGTGATTTCCAGCAACGGAGGCTACCCGCTGGACCAGAATATTTACCAGAGCGTAAAAGGCCTTACCGCGGCGGAAGCTGCGGCGGCGCCGGGCGCCGTGCTGATCATGGTCAGCTCCTGCAGCGACGGACACGGCGGAGAAAGCTTTTACCATGCGCTGCGCGACTGCGTTTCCCCACAGAATCTGACGGAACAGATCCTCGCCACCCCGCAGGACCGGACCCGGCCCGACCAGTGGGAATTCCAGATCCTTTGCCGCGTGCTGTGCAAGCACCCCGTCATCTTTGTCACGGAACCCGCGCAGCGGAAGACCATTGAGGACATGAAGATCGCGTGGGCCCCGGATGTGGATACCGCTTTGAAGGAAGCAAGGGGCATCAAGGGCGCGGACGCCCATTTGGTCGTGATCCCCAACGGCATCTCCGTTATGGTGAGAGAATCGGCTTAACAGCTATAAAAATATTTTATCAGGAGGATTTATCATGGCAAATTATAATCCGGTCACACAGGAAATTCTTGCCGAACTGGAAAAAGCGGCGCCCGGTCACGTGGTCACCGGCGCAGATGTCAACCCGGACTACTCCCGCGACGAAATGCCCATTTACGGTACCCGCATGCCGGACGTCACCATCGACGTGCAGAGCACGGAAGAAGTCTCCGCCATCATGAAAATCTGCTGTGAGCACAACATCCCTGTCACGACCCGCGGCGCCGGCACCGGTCTGGTGGGCGGCTGCACCCCGGTCTGCGGCGGAGTCGTGCTCTGCACCATGCGCATGAACAAGATTCTGTCCTACGACCTTGAAAACTTCGCGGTCACGGTACAGCCCGGCGTCCTGCTGCAGCAGCTGGCCGACGACGCGCTGAAGCACGGCTGCATGTATCCCCCGGACCCGGGCGAGAAGATGGCGACCCTGGGCGGCAACGTGGCCACCAACGCGGGCGGCATGCGCGCCGTAAAATACGGCGCTACCCGCGACTATGTCCGCGCCATGACCGTGGTCCTCCCGAACGGCGACATCACCCGTTTCGGCGGCACGGTTTCCAAAACGAGCTCCGGCTACAGCCTTACGAACCTGATGATCGGCTCGGAAGGCACGCTGGGCATCATCACCGAGCTGACCCTGAAGCTTATCCCCGCCCCGCAGGCCACCGTAAGCCTGATGGCCCCGTTCGAGGATCTGGAAGTCTGCATTTCTGCCGTACCGAAATTCTTTATGAAGCATTTCCGTCCGCAGGCACTGGAGTTCTTTGAGAAAGAAATCCTGATTTCTTCCGAAGAGTATCTGGGCAAGCAGGTCTTCCCGCGCAAGATCGACGGCACGGAGGTCGGCGCTTATCTGCTGGTTACTTTTGACGGCGATTCCATGGATGAGCTGGACCCGATCGTCGAGAGCGCGTCCGAGATGCTGGTGGAAGAAGGCGCGCTGGACGTCCTTGTGGCGGATACGGCGCCAAAGCTGAAGGACATCTGGGCGACCCGTTCCTCTTTCCTGGAGGGCATCGAGGAGCAGACCAAGCTGCTGGATGAATGCGACGTGGTCGTTCCGGTAAACAAAATTGCGTCCTATGTCGCATATGTCAATGAGATCAAGCAAAACTATGATTTTGAGGTAAAATATTTCGGTCACGCCGGCGACGGCAACCTGCATATCTACACCTGCTCCACGGAAATGGAAGAGGAAACATTCAAGAAGCAGGTCGATCAGTTCCTGAGCGCTCTCTACCGGAAGACGGTGGAGCTCGGCGGCCAGATTTCCGGCGAGCACGGCATCGGCTACGGAAAGGTGCATTTCCTGGAAAGCGCAATGGGCCCGGTGAACATGGAGCTGATGCGCGGTATTAAAAAGGTATTTGATCCGAAGCTGATTTTGAACCCCGGCAAGGTTTGTATGGGCCTGACGAGAAAGGGAGAATAGTTTCAGGAGAATCATTTAAAAGGAGTAACGATATGAACATTCTTGTATGTGTCAAACAGGTACCGGATACCAATGAAATCAAGATCGATCCGGTCACCAACACCCTGGTGCGCGACGGTGTGCCAAGTATCGTCAACCCATTCGACGGCTACGCGCTGGAAGCGGCGGCACGCCTGAGGGACGACGCGCCGGACACCAGAATCACGGTGCTTTCCATGGGCCCGAAGCAGGCGGAGAACGCGCTGCGGGAGTGTCTGGCCATTGCCGCCGACAACGCTTACCTGGTGACGGACCGCATCTTCGGCGGTTCCGATACGCTGGCCACCAGCTATATCCTGAGCAGGGCAATCGCAAAGGTCGAAGAGCTGGAAGGCGCGAAATTTGACGCGATCTTCTGCGGCAAGCAGGCGATCGACGGCGATACCGCACAGGTTGGCCCGGAAATCGCGGAACACCTGGGCTGCCCGCAGGTAACCTACGCGCTGGAAGTAAAATCGGCGGAAGACGGCCTTCATGTCTACCGTGAGGCGGAAGACGGCAAGGAAGTCATCGGCGTACAGACTCCCTGCCTGATCACCTTTACCAAACCCTCTTTCGATCCCCGTTTCCCCACCATCAAACGCAAGATGGCGGCACGCAAAGCGCAGATCGCTCAGCTTACCGCAGCGGAGCTGACGAACATCGACCCGGAGCACGCCGGCCTGAAAGGTTCGCCCACAAAAGTGAAGCGCACCTATGTGCCGCCGCGCAAAGAAGCCGGCGTTGTGGTCAAGGAAGAAACCACCGAAGCGTCCGCTCACAAGCTGTATGAGCTGCTGAGCAAAGCGCATGTGATTTGAAAGAGAGGGATCGGGAAATGGAAGCCAAGACCAAAGACCTTTGGGTATTTTTGGAAACCAATGAAGACGGCACTGCCAAGAATGTCGGAATAGAATTACTGAACCCCGGACGCCGCCTGGCCGACAAGCAGGGCGGAAAGCTGGTGTCCGTTGTCATCGGCTGCCACACAGATGCAGCCGTAAAAGAAGCGGGCGCTCACGGAGCGGACCGGGTGATCGTGGTGGACGGCGAGGAATTCCAGCGCTACACCACGGACGCTTACACCGCCGCGCTGGCGCACCTGCTTGAAAAATACGCGCCTACGAGTATGCTGATCGGCGCTACCCCGAACGGCCGCGACCTCGGGCCGCGCCTGTCCTGCCGCCTCGGCACCGGCCTGACCGCCGACTGCACCGCGCTGGACATCGACGAAGCCAGCGGCAATATCGCCTGGACCCGACCGGCATTCGGCGGAAACCTGATGGCGGTAATCCTTTGCCCGGACCATCGCCCGCAGCTCGGTACGGTGCGGCCGGGAGTCTTTAAGAAGCCCGACGTCTGCGAGGACAGGGCGGAGATTCTCCGCGAGGATTTTCATGTATCCGCGGACCAGATCCGTACCAGACTGCTGGAAACCATCCGTGAAGCAGCGGGCGAAATCGTCGATCTTGAAGGCGCGGACATCATCGTCTCGGGCGGCCGCGGTGTCGGCGGGCCGGAAGGCTTTGCCGTCCTCCGTGAACTGGCGGACGTGCTGGGCGCTACCGTCGGCGCGTCCCGCGCGGCGGTGGACGAGGGCTGGATCACCCATTCCCATCAGGTCGGCCAGACCGGCAAAACAGTCGGACCGAAGCTGTACATTGCCTGCGGCATCTCCGGCGCTATCCAGCATCTGGCCGGTATGAGCTCCTCCGACGTCATCGTGGCGATCAACAAGGATTTTGACGCCCCGATTTTCGGTGTCGCGGACTACGGCTTTGTGGGCAATCTTTTTGAGATCGTCCCCGCATTGACTGCCGAGATCAAAAAAGCAAGAGCCTGAGATCGATTAACAAGAAAGGGGTCTTTTAATATGGATTTTAAATTTACCGCCGAAGAACAGGATATTCTGGATATGCTGCATGATTTCTGCGTAAAGTCGGTCGCTCCGCTCGCCGCGGAGATTGACGAGCAGGAGAAATTTCCCGAGCAAACCTGGCATCAGCTGGCCGAAATGGGCATGATGGGCATGGCCTACCCGGAAGAAGCGGGCGGAGCCGGCCTGAGCTACCTTTCCTATATTGCCGCGGTTGAGGAAATCTCAAAGCACTGCGCGGCCACCAGCACCATGTTTTCCGCGCACTCCTCCCTGTGCGCCTGGCCGATCTTCGCTTTCGGCACGGAGGAGCAGAAACAAAAGTACCTGCCGGATCTGTGCTCCGGCGAAAAACTGGGCGCGTTTGCCCTGACCGAACCCGGCGCCGGGACCGACGCCGCCATGCAGCGCACGGTCGCCGAGGACAAGGGCGACTCCTGGCTTCTTAACGGCTCGAAAATTTTCATCACCAACGCCGGTTTTGCGTCCGTCTTTGTTGTTTTCGCAATGACGGATAAGAGTCTGGGAACCAAGGGCATCTCCGCCTTTATTGTCGAGAAGGACACCCCCGGCTTCCGCATCGGTTCCCATGAAAAGAAAATGGGAATCCGCGGCTCCTCCACCTGCGAGCTGGTCTTTGAAGACTGCAGGATTCCCAAGGGGAATCTTCTGGGCGAAATCGGCAAGGGCTTCAAGGTTGCCATGATGACGCTGGACGGCGGCCGGATCGGCATTGCCGCACAGGCCGTCGGCATCGCTCAGGGCTGTATCGATCAGACCATTCCCTATATTACCCAGCGCATCCAGTTCGGCAAACGCATCAGCCAGTTCCAGAACACGCAGTTTGAAATGGCCAATATGCAGACGCATGTCGACGCGGCCCGTCTGCTGACGTACCGCGCGGCGCAGGCCAAACAGGACGGCGACCCATACAGCCACCTTGCCGCGATGGCGAAGCTTTTTGCCGCCGACACCGCCAGCGACGTAACCCGCCGCTGTGTGCAGCTGGTCGGAGGCTACGGCTTCACCCGTGAATATCCGTTTGAGCGCATGATGCGCGACGCAAAAATCACCGAGATTTACGAAGGAACCAGCGAAGTACAGCGCATGGTCATCTCGGGTTGGATGGGCGTCAAATAAATTCACTTACTCCTTTTTATCCATACTCGTTTATCCATACTAGCAGCAGGCCGCCGGCTGGAACCAGCCGGCGGCCTGCTGTCTCTGCAGCTGAATGCACTCTTGTTTAAGACACACGGAAATGCTATAATACATAGTTACACGGAACTCAGAAATCAAACTTAAAAATAAACAAATTCCGCGGTTCTCCGCATCGATTATCAAAGGAATTTTCGGCGGAAAACCACGGAAAGACAGCTTGGCTGCAGGGAGATGCTTCTATGGACGCAAAAGCGGAAAAAAGTGAAAAAGCCTATGAACGGGTGATTGATTACGTAAAGGATGAAATCTGGCGCGGGAACCTCAAGCGGGGGGAGCGGCTGCCCTCGGAACGGGATCTGGCGGATCTGCTCGGGGTAAGCCGCAACTCCGTAAGGGAGGCGATGCGTACCTTGAGCATGATGGGTTTCATCTCCAGCGTACACGGCGGAGGGAATTTTATATCGTGCGACCTGGAGCAGAATCTGGGCGAGACGCTCCGGATTATGATGATGATGGGAGAAACCAACTTTCGGCAGGTGAGCCAGCTGCGCAGAGGGCTGGAATCCGAGACGGCGCGCCTGGCGGCCAGCCGCATCCTTCCCCGTCAGACGGCCAAGCTGGCGGAGCTGGTACGCCGGATGCGCGAGGAGCCGGACGCCGAAAAAGCCTCCCTGCTCGACCAGAAATTTCATACGCTTCTCTGTGAAGCCGCCGGCAATAAGCTGATCTACGCGATTTTCATGGCTATGCTTTCGACCATCAATGATTTTATCAGCATTATGTACGGGCGCATCGTACAGGATGACGAACAGGCGGAACAGCTCCATTTGTCGCACGAAAAGCTGGTGGACGCCCTGAGCCGCAACGACGAGGACGATGCGGTCCGCGCGATTCAGGACCACTTTGAAGTCGTAGACGCGTCGATCGACCGCTCGTAATTCTTTTCCGAAACCTTCTTCTCAGGCTTTCAGCAGGGATGCCGCAAAAGTGATCTCTCCGGACTTCCGGTGGAAACAACCCGGCTATCTGTCAGGTTCAGCCCTTAGCGGCTGTGTCTTCGGTAAACATTGGCAGATAAGCGGGTACTTTTTCTTTTTTCATGGCGACGGAAATTTCCCGGTAAATCGCGGGCCGGCTGATTTTCCGTACGGCAATGGACGGGGACTGAATCCCGTTCGCCACAATCGAGGGCAAAAGGGTAATCCCCTCCCCGCTGCTTACATAGCTGAGAAGCGACTCCGTGAGATCAAGCTCCAGCGCAATATCGGGTACGACTCCCATGCGCCCGCACTCCCTGCGGATGGAGGCGCGGATCGTGCACGGGTCCTTATAGAGCACGAGCTTTTCATGCAGGACGATATCCCTGAAGCTGATCTCCTCCCGGCAGCGAAGGGAATGGGTCACGGGAAATACCGCATAGAGCGGCTCCGTCATGAGCGGGATCACGGCAACGCTCCGCTGCGGCTCCGCATTGGAAAGCAGCGCCATGTCGAATTTCCCGTTTTTGACGCCGTCCAAAAGTTCCCCGTTGGAAAGGCAGGTGTCGACGGTCACCTGATTTTGCCCGCCCGCTTTCAGCTTTTCCATATATCGGGGAAGAAAATACGTCACAAGGTTTTCGAGCCCGCCGATCCGCAGCTGAGGGACTTCTCCGGAGCGCCGCACCAGATCGACCGTCCGATCGAACTGATCCATCACGCCGCTCATCCTCTCATAGAGGAGCTTCCCCTGCGCAGTCGGCTTCACGCCGTCGTAATTTCGGTTCAGCAGCTCGCAGCCAAGCCCCTTTTCAAGCTGCCGGAGCCGTTTTGAAAGCGACGGCTGTGAGATATAAAGGCGTTCGGAGGCTTTGTTCAGGCTGCCGCAGCGGACGATTTCGAGAAAATACCGTATTTGTTCTAAACTGACCATCCTGTTCCTTTCATGAGTTATGCGTTTCAGCTATATCCCTTATGCGCAACGGCAATTAGGCAAACCCGGAGAGATGGTTTATCCTTATATAAGGAGTAATCTATCATGATCCGTTCCCTTCTTCCGGATGGCAACACGGCGAAAAAAGGAAAGCGGCATCAATAAAGGAGTAACCGTCATGTCCCAGACCAGTGAATCCGGTAAAACGACCGGATACGGTTCAGTCATTTTTGTCCTTTCCCTGACCACGCTGATGTCCGCAATCGACACCAACATCGTCAACATCGGGCTGCCAACGATCGGAAAAGCCCTGAACGCAAATTTTACAAGCCTTCAATGGGTCGTGCTCAGCTACCTGCTGGCCGTTACCTCGCTGATCGTCGGTATCGGGCGCATCGGCGACATCTTCGGTAAAAAAAGGATTTTTCTCTTCGGCATCGGACTGTTTACGCTGGCGTCTCTGCTGTGCGGCGCGTCCGGTTCCATTTACGAACTGATCGCGTTCCGCGCCCTTCAGGGAATCGGCGGCTCGATTCTGATGGCGCTGTCCTTCGCCATCGCGGGCGACATGATTCCGAAAGAAAAAATCACCCGGGCCATGTCGATTCTGACCGTCATGCTCCCGACCGGTTTCGCCCTGGGACCCTCTGTCGGAGGGCTTCTGATCGGCGTTTTCAGCTGGAGATCGGTCTTTTTTCTGAATGTGCCGATCGGCGCCGCCGCGTTCCTGTGCGCCCTGCGCTTCCCCGCCATCCCCATTACGGAGAAGGTCAAAAGACTCGATATACGAGGCCTGCTTGTCCTGACCGCCACGTTGGTCTGCTATGTGCTGGGCGTTACCCTCGCCGAAAATCAGGGGCTCAGCAAAAGCGTTCTCCTGCTTGGCGCCGGAGCCGCCGCGGGTATCACCGTCTTCCTGTTCCTTGAAAAAAGGACGGACCTCCCGCTTGTCGACCTGAATATGTTCCGGAACTCCGCATTCAGCGCGAGCCTTGCGATCAGCGTGCTGATTTACACGACCACGACCGGGGCGGTTGTGATTTTCCCTTTTTACCTTCAACAGGCGAAGGGGCTTTCCACTTCCGTGTCGGGGGTCATGATGATGTCGGGCGCGGTCGGCTGCGCACTGCTGACGCCGCTGGCGGCTGCCGCCGCGAAACGTTTCGGCGACTTTCCCGTTATGATTTTCGGAATAACGGCCATGGGGGCCGGTTCCCTGCTGATGTCGACGGTCAGCCTTTCGACAGGCAACGTTACGTTTTCCATGATATGGTTTTTCTTTAACGGATGCCTGGCTTTCTTCCAGACGCCGAACAACGCCTCCATTATTTCGCACGCGAAGCCCGAACAGCGCGGACTGGCGTCGGGCCTTCTCAATCTGTCGCGCACCATCGGGCTGACGACCGGCGCGGCGGTGATCGGCGCCGTCTTCTATGCGTTCGCCCACACGACGTCGATCGGCAGCGCAAGCCCCCAAAAGATTGCCTCCAGTTTCCACAATACGTTTCTGGTCACGGCGTGCATCCTGGCGTGCGCTCTGCTGATCGGCCTGATCGCACTGCGTCCCGCCAAAACGCCTGCGGCGGAAAATACAGCCGATTGACCTTCCCGGTGACGCGCATTTTTCGGCAGAGGCACCGCACGGTACAAATAAAACGGCTCCCCCAAAGCTGCTGGCTTTGGGGGTATTTTTACGCCAGAACAGGATTCCCGGGATTGTATCACAGAGCTTTATCGATCAGATGGACGTCATCTCCTGACGCATTCCAATGTTTGATACGGTATTTTCGGGTTCTTCTTCATCCCCAACCGAAGCCTGACCGGCTGCCTCCTCCCTGAGCTGAAACTGTTCCGCAAGGGCTTTCATGATCTGGGCCTGTCCGGAAAGCTCCTCGCTTGCCGCCGCGCTTTCCTCGGCCGTTGCGGAATTCGTCTGAATCACGCTGGAAATCCGCTCCACGTCACGGTTCACCTGCTCAATCGCGTCCGACTGCCTCACGCTGGCTTTCGAAATATGTTCTACAATTTCAGAAACAGCTTTTGTACTCTTTACCGCATGAAGCAGATATTTCGCGGTTTCATCCGCGATGACGGTCCCGTTCGTCACCTCGCTGATGGAGTTACGAATCAATGACGTTGTGTCCTTCGCCGCCGCGGCACTCTTGCCCGCAAGGTTCCTCACCTCGTCCGCTACCACGGCAAATCCCTTTCCGGCGCTTCCGGCCCGCGCGGCCTCTACCGCGGCGTTGAGCGCGAGAATATTGGTCTGAAAAGCGATGTCTTCAATGGTTTTGATGATCTTTTCGATTTGCTGGGAGGAATTTTGAATACCGGAAATGGCCTGTACCATTTTCTGCATATGCTGATTGCAGATTTCTATTTCAGAGTTCACATCATCCACATTGGCGCTGGCCTTTTCCGCATGCTCCGCGTTCTCTTTGACCTGCGCTGAAATTTCGGCAATCGCGGCTGACAGTCTTTCCACCGAATTCACCTGTTCCGTCGCGCCCTGCGCCAGCTCCTGAGCGCCGGAGGACAGCTGCTCGGAGCCGCTTGCGACCTGCTGAGAGGCTTGCTGCATCTGGATAATCGTATCGTTGATAAACAGGATGATCGCTTCGATCGACTTTTGCAGCTGAATAAAATCACCCTTATACTCAAAATGGCGCGCCACGTTTAAATCTCCCTGTTCCACCTGAAGCAGTGTGGACTGAATATCCGTTATGTACTGATTCAGGGTTTCGATTGTTTCCGCAAACGCGTTTCCCAACTGGCCGATTTCATCCCTCGATTTTACCTTCACCTGAACTTTCAAGTCGCCTTGGGCCATTTTTTGTGCCGCGCCCAGCAATTCGGAAACCGGCCTGCTGATTCCGCGTGAAATGAAGACTGCGATCAGAACGGACAGCAGAATGGAAATCAGAAGAATCGCGCTCATCATCACATAAGCGCGTTCTCCCTGCATGGTCAGGCTTTTGGACAACTGGTTTCCCGAATTCGTCTTTTCCGTAACCAAAGAATCGATGGCTGTGCGCAGCTCCGCGGAAAGCGGGGAACATTTCTGGAACATCATGATGTAAGCGTCCGTGTCTTTTCCGGAAATGGCCAGTTGAACCGTCTGATCCCGCGCAACCGTATATTCCTGCAGATCGCTCATGATCGTATCGTAGTAGCTCTGTTCCCTGCTGCCGACGATCCCGGATTTCATTTTGGTAAGGTATTGTACCAACTTTTCGCTGGACTGATCCAGTTCCTCTTTGCTTTTCAGCCTCTCGTTGACGCCCGGCTGAATAATAATGTCCCTCATAATGACGTTGTTGTTATTAAACTCAGTATTGAACAGGCCGATATCGCCCTGCGCAAACCCATACTGAACCAGCGCGCCCGAATATTGCTGATTCATGGTCCTCATAATGACAAATCCTACCACACCGCTGAAACTCGAAAGAAACGCGATGATCAGAAAAGATATTATCAATTTTTTCCCGATTTTCATATTTTTTAACACGATCTTCCCCACCTTTTCCATATAAAATCAGAAAGAAGCCGCCGCAGGGCAGACACCCTTTGGCGGACAGTCTTCAGGACTTTCCCCTCGCCTGAATATACTGATCGATGGAGCGGGCGGCTTCCTTGCCGCCGCCCATGGCCAGAATCACGGTTGCGGCGCCGCTGACGGCGTCACCCGCGGCGTAAACGCCCTCCCGGGTCGTCGCCATGGTCGCTTCATCCACAACGATGCAGCCCTTCCTGTTCGCTTCCAGGCCCTCTGTCGTGGAGCGGATCAGCGGATTCGGCGAGTTGCCGATCGCCATGACCACACAGTCCACCGGGATTTCAAAGTTCGAGCCCTCTTTGGGCACCGGCCTGCGCCTGCCGGAGGCGTCCGGCTCGCCAAGCTCCATCTCGATGCACTCGATCGACTTCACCCTGCCGTTTTCGTCGCCGTGGATGGCAACGGGATTGCGTAAAAGATTGAAGAGAATACCCTCTTCCTTCGCGTGGTGGATTTCCTCTTTCCGCGCGGGCATCTGCTCTTCGGCGCGGCGGTACACGATATACACCTTCTCCGCGCCCAGACGTTTGGCGGTCCTCGCGGCGTCCATCGCCACGTTGCCGCCGCCCACAACGGCGACGTTCTTCGGCCGGATGATCGGGGTGTCGTATTCGTCCAGATAGGCCTTCATCAGGTTCACTCTGGTCAGGAATTCATTGGCCGAGTAAGTCCCCACCAGCTCCTCGCCCGGAATATTCATAAAGCTGGGCAGTCCGGCGCCGGTGCCGATGA
>NZ_JBNLXQ010000015.1:0-77049 GCF_053840905.1 Caproiciproducens sp. | reverse complement strand
TTGGTGGAGACGAAGAGGATCGAACTCTCGACCTTACGGATGCGAACCGTACGCTCTCCCAGCTGAGCTACGCCCCCACAACGAAAGCTATTATATCATGTTGGCGGGACGATTTCAACTGTTATTTTCAATTTTATTTGATCTTATTTCCAATCAAACGTGCTGAAAATGGCTCGAAACCTGATTTCAGGCTTTATGGCTCCTTACGTATTGGCCTATTTTTTTGTCCTGTGTGGAGATGTGCTGAATCAGCCAGTCGATCACCATTTGATTGGCGTTGATAATCACGGCGATATTTCCGCCGGACCTGGCGTATTCGTCTTTCAGCTTTGCCAGCTCCGCGATAAAGTTGGTATGGAGCTTCTTTTGCGTTCCGTATTCGGGGTAATGAATGCTCAGCATGTATTTTTCCTCATCGCGAAAATGCATTTTTGTGTATTCGTCCAGGAAATTCAGCATTTGCGCGATGAATTCTTTCGCCTTGCCGTTTTTGCCGGCGTCAAACAGCTGGTTTGCCTTTTCAAACCAAATCTTATGCTGCTGATCGATTACGTCTACTCCTACGGATAAATCCTCCGTCCATCCCATAGCCATAAAAACATGCCGCCCTTCTGCAAAATTTGCTGTTTTCTTCCATTATTATATCGTTTTTGCGGTCCTCGTTCAATACTTCCTGAAAACTATTTTTCAGAGGGCTTTTTTGCCATGGAGAGGGCGTATTTGCAGAATTCCTTCATGCAGCACAGTTCGCATTTCGGACTGCGCGCGGTGCAGACCGCACGGCCGTGCAGGACAAGCCGGTGGCAGAAATCGTTGGACTCCTCCGGCGGAAGGATGGCGCGCAGCTGCTTTTCCACCTTAAAGGGCTCTTTGCCTTCGCTGAGGCCGATTTTCCCGCAGATGCGGATACAGTGCGTATCGGTAACCACGGCGGGTTTGTGATAGATGTCCCCGACGACCAGATTGGCGGTCTTTCTGCCCACGCCCGGCAAACGGGTAAGCTCCTCAATGCTGTCCGGCACCACGCCGCTGTATTCCTCCTTCAGCATCCGGCACATGGCGAAGATGTCGCGCGCCTTTGTCTTATAAAGCCCGCAGGAATGAATCAGTTCCTCAATTTCCTCCACAGTGCCTTTTGTAAAGGCCTCTAAGGTCGGGAAACGCGCGAACAGCGCGGGCGTCACAAGGTTGACCCGTGCGTCGGTGCACTGCGCGGACAGCCGGGTCGCGATTAAAAGCTGCAGCGGATTGGTATAGGTCAGGGAGCAGACCGCCCCCGGATATTCTTTTTTTAGCGCTTCCACCGCCAGAGCGGCACGCTGTTTTTTTGTCATAATAAATCCTCCTGTTTCGTGATCGTCACAATGCCTGATCCTCTTTCATTTTATAGGAAATATCGCAAAAGTACAAGTTGACAAGGACAGGATTATCCAATATCATGTTATAAACGAATCTTACAGCAATTCCATTTCAATTTGCAATACAAAACACGTTGTTGCAGAATCAAATGGAAATGCTGTAACAGGGGAAGGCGGAGAGAATATGAGCAGGTCGCAGCTGAAAATGCTGGCAGTGATTACCATGCTGATCGATCACGTCGGCGCGATCTTTTTCCCGTCCGTTCCGCTTTTCCGCATCATCGGGCGGCTTTCCTTTCCGCTTTTCTGCTTTTTTATCTCGGAGGGACTTCTTTACACCTCCAGCATGAAGAGCTATCTGACGCGCCTTTTTTTCTTTTCGCTGGTTTCCGAAGTTCCGTACGATCTGGCGTTCCACGGGACGGCGTATTACCCGCAGAGCCAGAATGTGTTTTTTACGCTTTTTCTCGGCCTTGCGGCAATCGCGATCCTTCACACTTATCTCATCGCCCGACCAGCCCCGGCGGTGCTCCTTGCCGTCGCCTGCGCGCTGCTTGCCGAAGCGCTGCATACGGATTACGGATGGTTCGGCGTGGTCCTGATCATCATCTTCTACTGCTTTAAAAACTACAGGACGAGGGGCGTTCTGATTTTTACCGTTTTCAATACCGGCTACGGCCTGCTGACCGGTCCGATCAAACTCTATGCCGCGCTGGCGGGATTTCCGATTCTCGCTTACAACGGCGAAAAGGGAAAATGGAACTGGAAATATTTCTTTTATGCTTTTTACCCGGTGCACCTGCTGATCCTGTATTTAGTGCATAAGGTTGCGTTTTAACACACGAAAGTGTATAATGAACATTAAAATACTCTGGGAAAGGGAATGAAGAAAATGTACAGTGATATGATGGACTCCATCGGCTTTGTTTCTCAGTCGGACCCCGCAGTCGGCGCGGCGATGAAAGAGGAATTGAAGCGCCAGCAGCGCAATCTTGAAATGATTGCTTCTGAAAATCTTGTTTCACCTGCGGTGATGGCCGCAATGGGCAGTATTTTGACGAATAAATACGCCGAAGGCTATCCCGCGAAACGGTATTACGGCGGATGCCAGTACGTCGACGTCGTGGAAAACCTTGCGCGCGACCGTGCCTGCGAGCTTTTTCACGCGGAACATGCCAACGTGCAGCCGCACTCCGGCGTACAGGCGAACATTGCCGTCTATTACGCGCTGCTGAACCCGGGAGACACCATCATGGGCATGAGCCTTGCCGAGGGCGGCCATCTGACTCACGGTTCTCCGGTCAACATTTCCGGAAAATATTTTCACTTCATTCCCTACGGCGTTGATCCGGAAACCGGACGGATCGATTACGACAAGCTCTATGAAACGGCTGTCAAAGAAAAACCCAAAATGATCGTGGCCGGCGCGAGCGCGTATCCGCGCACCATCGACTTCAAGCGCTTCCGTGAAATCTGCGACGCCTGCGGGGCGTATCTGATGGTGGATATGGCGCATATCGCGGGCCTCGTCGCCGCGGGCATGCATCCGAGCCCGGTGGAGTGGGCGGATATCGTCACCACGACGACTCACAAAACCCTGCGCGGCCCGCGCGGCGGCTTGATTCTGTGCCGCGAGAAGTACGCGAAGGCAATAGACAAGGCGATTTTCCCCGGAACGCAGGGCGGCCCGCTGATGCATGTGATCGCCGGCAAGGCGGTCTGCTTGGGCGAGGCGCTCAAGCCGGAGTTTCAGGAGTACGGCCGCAGAATCGTGGAAAACGCCGCCGCCCTTGCGGACGGCCTGCTGAAGCGCGGCGTCAAACTTGTCAGCGGCGGCACCGACAACCACATGATGCTGGTGGATTTGACCGGCCTGGAGCTGACCGGCAAGGAGCTGGAGCACCGCCTTGATTCCGTGTATATCACGGCCAACAAAAACACGGTGCCGAACGAGCAGCGCAGCCCGTTCGTGACCAGCGGCGTGCGTCTGGGTACGCCGGCGGTTACGACACGCGGGCTGAACACCGGGGATATGGACATCATCGCCGAATGCATCAGCCTTGCGATCCATGATTTTGAAGCAAGCGAGGACAAAATCCGCGGAATGGTCACGGAAATCTGCGACCGGTATCCGCTGTACGAATAATTCATTGAAGTCAGGTGGGGTGGTTACAATATGGCAGCGCCTTTGGCGGACCGGCTGCGCCCGCAGAAGCTGGACGACCTTGTCGGCCAGCGCCATCTTCTGGGGGAGGGCAAGGCCCTTCGCCGGATAATCGATTCGGGGGAAATCCCCAATATGATCTTTTACGGGCCGTCGGGCATCGGGAAAACCACGCTCGCCTCCATTATCGCAAAGCAGACGAAACGGGCCCTTTACAAGCTGAACGGTACGACCGCGTCCACGGCCGATATCCGCGCGGTGGTCGAACAGCTTGACACGCTCGCCGCCCCGAACGGGATTCTGCTTTACCTGGATGAGATTCAGTATTTTAATAAAAAGCAGCAGCAGACCCTTCTGGAATTCATAGAAAACGGGCAGATCACCCTGATTGCTTCCACGACGGAAAATCCGTATTTTTATGTATACAACGCCATTCTCAGCCGGTCGACGGTGTTTGAGTTCAAGCCGGTGGAAAAAGAGGACGTGCTCCCGGCTGTCCGGCGCGCGTTTGCTTTTATGGAACAGGAGCAGGCAAGGCCCATCTCCGTTGAGAAGGAAGCGGAGGAGTATATTTCCTCCGCCTGCGGCGGGGATGTGCGCAAGGCGATGAACGCGGTGGAGCTCTGCGTGCTTTCCGGCGAGGAAAAGGACGGCGTCTGCCGCGTATCGCTTCCGCTTGCCAGAGAGCTTACCCAGCGCAGCGCGCTCCGGTATGACCGCGCGGGGGACGAGCACTACGATATCCTTTCCGCGTTCCAGAAGTCCATGCGCGGCTCCGACCCGGACGCCGCCGTCCACTATCTGGCGCGCCTGATCGTGGCGGGCGACCTGCCGTCCATCTGCCGCAGGCTGATGGTCTGCGCCTGCGAGGACGTCGGGCTGGCCTACCCGCAGATTATCCCGATCGTCAAAGCCGCGGTGGACGCCGCGATTCAGGTCGGGCTGCCGGAAGCGAGGATCCCGCTTGCGGACGCGGTCATCCTTGTGTGCAGCGCGCCGAAGTCCAATTCCGCCTACTGCGCCGTCAACGCCGCCATTGCCGACATAGAAAAAGGCAGAATCGGGAATATTCCCCGCCAGCTTCAGAATAAACATTATGATGGGGAGGACAACTCGCACAAGGGGCAGTTTTATCAATATCCCCACGATTATCCAAACAAATGGGTTGCCCAGCAATACCTGCCCGACGAGTTGAAGGACGTTCGTTATTATGAGTACGGACAAAATAAAACGGAGCAGGCTTTCCTGCAGTATTGGAGTAAAATAAAGGGGAATAATACCTGAAAATTGTGTGAATTGTGTCTGAATCCGGGAGTTTGCGCTTGTATCGGCCGCTTGAGAGTGATATGATTGAGATAAAGGAAACGGGGGGTGTATCAATATGAAAAATGAGGTTCTCTTTAACTTAACATACGGAATGTACGCCATCGGCGTAAAGGACGAAAAAAAGCCTTCCGCCTGTATTGTCAATACGGTTTTTCAGGTGTGCAACACACCGAACATGATTGCCGTCAGCATGAACCACGACAATTACAGCCATGGCTGTATCGCCAAAAGCGGGCTTTTTACCGTATGCGTTTTATCGGAGGATACTTCCGGCGCCGTCATCGGCGCGCTGGGCTTCAATTCCGGCCGCGATACGGATAAGCTGAACAATGTTCACCATAAAATTCTGGCGGAGGGCGTGCCCGTCATCAAGGAAAATATCTGCTGCTGGCTTCTCTGCCGCGTGGTAAGCAGCGCAGAGACGCCGACTCACACGATTTTTGTCGCGGAAGTGGTCGCCGGCAGCGATGAGTCCAGGGGCGTACCGATGACCTACGATTATTACCACAAGGTGATTAAGGGCAAGGCGCCGAAAAACGCGCCGACCTATCAGAAGGAACAGCCGGCTGACGACAATAACGACGGGGAAAGCTGGATCTGTACTGTCTGCGGTTATATATACAACGATCCGGACATTTCCTTCGAGGAGCTGCCGGACGACTGGGTCTGTCCCATCTGCGGCGCGCCGAAGTCGGCGTTCAGAAGAAAATAGCGGAAGCTTTCTCAGAGCCTGTCCGGCTTTCGGACGGGTTCTTTTTTATTGCCGCCGCTTTTAAATACGGTCAGAAAGCTTTTGGCCGCGGCGGAAAGCATGCGGTCGTTTCGCCAGGTTGCGGTGATCTGGGTCTCCATCACGGGGCTGTCGATGATTTTGCACAGGCAGCCGGGGCTGCGGTAAAACGAGTCCATCGAATAAGGGGCGACGGCGATGCCCAGTCCCGCGTTCGCCCACATCAGGGCTGTGCGGGAGTCGTCGTTCAGGCAGAAAATATCCGGCTGGAATCCGGCCGCCTTGCAGGCCGACAGGATCAGTTTTTCATAGCGCCGGTAAATAATCAGCGGTTTGTCTTTCAGGGCTTCCAGGGGAATCCGGTCGTCTTGTGCGCCGCTGAAATATTTCCGGAAGCCGACCGCGATCATCGGCTCTTTTTCCAGGCTGTACCACGATGTGTTTTCCGCGTGGAACGGGGTCCGGATGACCGCGATTTCAATGACGCCGCCCGCCAGAAGCTCGATCAGCTGAAAGGTGTTCCCCTCGTGAAGCTCAAAGTTCACTTCCGGATACAGTTTGGCGTATTCCGTAATCCGCGGGTCAAGCAGGGGAAGGAAGGAGGAAGAGGTGACGCCCAACCGCAAAGTCCCCTTCATCTTTTCCCCGTACTCGCCCAGCTCGCGCGCGGCGGCGTCGGCCAGCTCCAGAATATTGCCCGCGCGCTTGTAAAGAATAATTCCAGCGTCCGTCAGCGTGATATGCCGCGCCCCGCGCTCCACCAGCTTGACGCCCAGCTCCGTTTCCAGAAGCTGAAGCTGGTGGCTCAGCGGCGGCTGGGAGATATGCAGCTTTTTCGCGGCTGCGCTGATGCTGCCCTCCTCACAGATTGCCACGAAATATGCAAGGCGTTTTAAATCCATCCTTTTTTCCTCCGGAATCTATATGAAATCAGTATGGGAAATAGATAAAATCAATATTATTCATATGGGTATCGATATGCTATAATAATACACGAAATTCACAAGACAGAACAGAGGAATGATTCAAAAAATGCTGAAGCTCGCGAAATACTTGAAGAAATACCGGAAGCAGGTCATTGTCGGGCCGATTTTTAAGCTGATCGAGGCAGTCTTTGAACTGATTGTACCGATCATCACGGCAAAGATGATCGACAACGGCGTGCGGACCGGCGACGTCGGCTATGTCTGGCGCATGGGCGCAGTCATGCTCCTGCTCGGCGTGACCGGCCTGTGTTCCGCGCTGATCTGCCAGAAGCTTGCCTCCGTCGCGTCACAGGGCTTCGGAACCGTGGTGCGCAGCGAGCTTTACAAACATATCAACACGTTTTCCCATTCGGAAATCGACCGTTTCGGGACCCCGTCCCTCATCACCCGCATGACGAACGATATCAACCAGCTTCAGTACGCGGTCGCGATGCTGATCCGCCTCGTTATCCGCGCCCCGTTTCTCGCGGTGGGCGCGGTGATTATGGCGATGCTGGTGGATTTTCCGCTTTCCGTCGTGTTTTTGATCGCGACTCCGCTGATTGGCCTGGTCCTTTACATCATTATGACTCGTTCCGTGCCGTTCTTCCGCGTCATGCAGAAAAAGCTGGACACGATTTCCCTTGTCACCCGCGAGGGGCTGAGCGGCGTAAGGGTCATCCGGGCGTTTTCCAAGCAGAAGAGCGAGGAGGAGCGCTTCAATGCGGCGGCGGACGACCAGACGGCGACCGCCATCCGGGTCGGCAAGCTTTCCGCACTGCTGAACCCCCTTACTTATACGATCATGAACTTCGCGGTGATCGCCATCGTATGGTTCGGCGGCTGGCGGGTCGATTCCGGCGCGATGACGCAGGGAGAGGTCATTGCGTTTGTCAACTACATGTCGCAGACCCTGCTGGCAATGATCGTCGTCGCCAATCTGGTGGTGACCTTTACAAAAGCCTCCGCTTCCGCTTCACGGGTCAACGAAGTGTTTGAGACCGTTTCCTCTGTTCCGGAGCCCGTCGGGGCGCCGGTTTTCCCTGTACCCGATACGCCGAAAGTCCAGTTTAAAAATGTGAGCTTTTCCTACGACGGGCCGGATAAATACGCAGTGAAGAATCTGGATTTTTCCATTATGCCGGGGGAAACCGTCGGCATTATCGGCGGCACCGGCTCCGGAAAGAGCACGCTGGTCAATCTGATTCCCCGCTTTTACGACGTGTCTTCGGGGGGAATTCTGATCGACGGGGTCAACGTGCGCGAGTATCCGTTTTCCGCCCTGCGCGGCCAGATCGGCATGGTGCCGCAGGAGGCCGTTCTGTTTTCCGGCACCGTTGAGAGCAATCTTCGCTTCGGATACCGGGACGCGACGCAGGAAGAAATGGAAAGGGCGCTGAAGATCGCGCAGGCGTATGAGTTTGTGTCCGCTCTGCCGCAGGGGCTTCAAAGCCCGGTCAATCAGGGCGGCAAGAATTTTTCGGGCGGCCAGAAGCAAAGGCTGACGATTGCCCGCGCGCTGGTCGGCGGCCCGCGGATTCTGATCCTGGACGACAGCGCCAGCGCGCTGGACTTCGCGACGGACGCGGCGTTACGAAAATCGATTCAAAGGGAAACCTCCGGCATGACCGTGCTGATGGTTTCCCAGCGCGCCAGCACCATCCGGCGCGCGGATAAAATCATCGTGCTGGACGACGGCGAGATCGCCGGAATCGGCACGCACGAACAATTGATGGAAAGCTGCCAGATCTATCAGGAAATCTGCCTGTCGCAGCTCAGCAGGGACGAGGTGAGCAAAAAATGAAAGGTTCCACATTAAAGCGGCTGTTCCGCTACGCGAAGCCGTATTCCGGCTTTTTGGCCGGTGCGCTCGTCAGCGCGCTGATTCATATTTCGCTCACCCTCTACGGGCCGATCCTGATCGGCCGCGCGGTCGACCGCATCATCGGGCCTTCCAACGTCGGCCACAGGGACATGATTCCCATTCTCGTTACGCTTGCGGGGACCATTGTGATCAGCGCGGTGTTTCAGTGGGTAATGGCGTACTGTACGAATAAAATCACCTATCATACGGTGCGCGACCTGCGCGCGCAGGCTTATCAGAAGCTCAACCGCCTGCCGCTCCGGTACATTGACGGCCACGCGCGCGGCGATATCATCAGCCGTGTCGTCAACGATGTCGATCAGGTCGCGGACGGCCTGCTGCAGGGGCTTACCCAGCTTTTTACCGGCGTCGTGACCATTCTGGGAACGCTTGTTTTCATGCTGACCATCAGTCCGGTCATTACGGTGGTGGTTGTGCTGGTTACGCCCCTTTCGCTGTTTGTGGCCGGCTTTATCGCCCGGATTTCCCACCGGCAGTTTATCGAGCAGCAGGCGACCCAGGGCGAGCTCAGCGGTTATGTGGAGGAAATGATCAGCGGACAGAAAATCATAAAGACGTTCCTCTATGAAAGCCGTTCGGAAGAAGCGTTCAACGAGATTAACCGGCGGCTCTACAACTGCGGGGTAAAAGCGCAGTTTTATTCCTCCCTTTCCAACCCCAGCACCCGTTTTGTCAACGGCGTCGTGTACACCGCGGTCGCGGCAATCGGGTCGCTCTGCGCGATTACGGGCCGTCCCGGTCCGCTGACGATCGGACAGATCACCTCGTTTCTGGCCTATGCCAATCAGTATACCAAGCCGTTTAACGAAGTGACCGCGGTCATTACCCAGATTCAGACGGCGTTTGCCTCCGCCGACCGTCTTTTCCGGCTGCTGGACGAGGAGGAGGAAACACCGGACGCTCCCGGCGCGCTGACCCTGACGGACAGCGAGGGGAACGTGGACGTGGAGCACGTGTGTTTTTCCTACCGTCCGGAAGCAAAGCTGATTCAGGATATGAACCTGAAAGCGAGAAAGGGCGAGCGGATCGCGATTGTCGGCCCGACCGGATGCGGAAAGACCACCATTATCAACCTGCTGATGCGCTTCTATGACGCGGACAGCGGCACCATCAAAATCGACGGGGTCGATGTAAAAGACGTCACCCGCGACAGCCTGCGGAAAATGTTCGGCATGGTGCTGCAGGAGACCTGGCTTTTTTCCGGAACGGTGCGCGACAATATCTCGTACGGAAGCGAGCGTGTGACGGAGGAACAGATCGTCGCCGCGGCAAAGGCGGCGCACGCCCACTCGTTCATCATGCGCCTGCCGAACGGGTACGACACCCTGATTTCGGAGGACGGCGGCAATATTTCGCAGGGGCAGCGGCAGCTGCTTTGTATTGCCCGGGTGATGCTGGTCGACCCGCCGATCCTGATTCTGGACGAGGCGACCAGCTCCATCGATACCAGAACGGAAATCCGTATTCAAAAGGCGTTTACCGAAATGATGAAGGGGAGAACCAGCTTTATCGTGGCTCACCGTCTTTCCACCATCAAGGAGGCGGACCTGATTCTGGTGATGAACAGCGGAAGCATCATCGAGCAGGGAACGCATGAACAGCTTCTGCAAAAGCAGGGCTTTTACGCGAATCTTTACAACAGCCAGTTCGCGGTCGCGGATTAGCGGAACAGGAGCCCCGGCTTTGCCGGGGCTCCTGTTATCTTACCGTAAATTTATAAATGGTCGTGTGCCTGTATTTCCCGCCCGGTTTTAAATTCCGGAAAGGGAATTCCGGGTGATGGACCGAGTCGGGGAAAAACTGTGTTTCCAGGCAGACCGCATGGTGCGCCAGATGCCTTTTTCCCGCCTTGCCGGCTGCGCCGGGGGCAAAGCTGTTCGCGGTGTAAATCTGTATCCCGGGCATATCGGTAAAGACCAGCATCGCCCTGCCGCTCAGCTGGTCGTACAGCTCCGCGGCTTTTTTCATGCCGTCCGCGCCCTTAATCACGAAATTATGGTCGTAGCCTCCGCAGCTTTTCAAGAGGCTGTCGTTTGCCCGGATGTCCTGCCCGATGGTTTTGGGCTTATTGAAGTCATACGGCGTACCGGCGACCGGGGTCAGCCCGCCGGTGGGGATCAGGTCGGTTCCGACCGCGGTAATCGCATCCGCGTTGATCTGCAGCTCCTGTGAAAGGATGCTGTTTCCGACGTCCCCGCTGATATTGAAGTAGGAATGGTTGGTAAGGTTGACCGGTGTTTCACGGTCGGTCTGCGCGCCGTAATCGATGATCAGCGCGTTGTCCGTGCTGAGGGTGTACTGAACGGTTACGTTCAGGTTCCCGGGGAACCCGCATTCCCCGTCCTCGCTGAGGTAAGTAAAGGTGACGGACGGCGCGTCGTCGTCATGGTCGCTGCATTTCAGCCGCCAGACCCGGTCCTGAAACCCGCCCGGGGCGCTGTGCAGGGAATTCTTTCCGTCGTTTGCCGCGAGCGCGTATTTCTTTCCACCGATTTCAAATTCCGCCCCACCGATCCGGTTGGCGTAGCGGCCGACGGCGGCCCCGAAAACGTCGCCCTTTTCAAGGTATCCGTCCAGTGTGTCGTGCCCCAGGACCACGTCCCCGAAATTTCCCTTTCTGTCGGCGGTCAGCAGCCTGACAATGCGGCAGCCGTAGGTGATCACCTGCGCGGTCATCCCGCCTCTATTGCGCAGGGTATAGCTGTCGATTACGGTGCCGTCCGGCAGTTTTCCAAATACAGATTTTTCAATGCTCATCGTTCAGCCTTCTTCTGTCATATTTGGTGATGAGGAATCATTTGCCCAGCAGCGCTGCGCCGATAATTCCCGCATCGTTTCCCAGCAATGCCCTGCAAATCTTTGTCTGTCCCTGCGGGCTGAGGGAATAGGCTTCCCTGTCGACATATTCGCGCAGCGGCTTCAGAAGGGTTTCCCCCTCGTTGCAGATGCCGCCGCCGATGCAGAGGATGTCCGGCTGGAACGCGTTGATGCAGTTGGCCAGCCCGCAGCCCAGGTACTCGATGTATTCGTCCACAACGGCTTTCCCGATCGGGTCGCCCGCGCGCATGGCGTCAAAGGCGGTACGCCCGTCCACCTTGTTCAGGTCGCCGTCCGCCAGCTTCCAGATGGGACTGCCGCGGTCGGCGGATTTCTCCATCGCCTCTTTGGTGGAGCGGATCAGGCCGGTGGCGGAAGCGTATGTTTCCCAGCAGCCGTCGCGGCCGCAGGTGCAGTGCCTTCCCTGAAAGACAATAACGGTATGTCCCATTTCTCCCGCGCCGTAATTGGAGCCGGAATAAATTTTACCGTCGATGAGGATGCCGCTGCCCACTCCGGTGCCGAGCGTAATCGCCATTGCGTTTTTCGCGCCCTTGAGCGCGCCCGCCTGATATTCGCCGTAGGCCGCCGCGTTCGCGTCGTTTTCCACGATGACCTTTTTATTCATTTTTGCTTCCAGAAACTTTCTGAGTTCGAAATGGTTAAAATACAGGTTGTTGGAAAATTCCACCACGCCGGTGTCCGTATTGACGGTACCGGGGGTGCCGATGCCCACCCACGGCACGTCGTCCAGAGTGAGGTTTGCGTTGCGCAGCGCTTCCATTGCGGTGGAAGCAAGCTGCTCGCACATATCTTCAGGAGGGCAGGGTACGGCGGTCTTTCTTTTCGCCGTAGCAATGATTTGACTGTTTTCGCCGACGACGCCAACCTTAATGTTGGTTCCCCCAAGGTCAATTCCCA
This sequence comes from Caproiciproducens sp., assembly GCF_053840905.1. Lineage (NCBI taxonomy): Bacteria > Bacillati > Bacillota > Clostridia > Eubacteriales > Acutalibacteraceae > Caproiciproducens > Caproiciproducens sp. Next base: position 64,883 of record NZ_JBNLXQ010000015.1, on the reverse strand, counting down.
GATAATACATTTTTTATCCCCTTCGTCCGTTATTTCAAAGTACGGCAACAAAAGCGCATTCAGGCGCCCCGCCGTTCGTTCATCTGCTGTAATATGTGAATAGTATAGCATTATCGCATGGGAATTGTAAACATATTGTGTTCCGCAGCACAAAAAATTGTTATGAAGCGAAAACTTGTGCTATAATAGAAAAGATACAAAATCTGGAATGGAGATCGTGCCGTGGATTTTAAAGCACTCCCCAAGGGAATGAGAAACAAATATACGAAGGAATATCTCACTCTGCTGAACAAGCGCAGGTTTTCGCTCGGCGCGAAGCGTGCGTTTGATATCGTGGCATCGCTGCTGATCCTTGCGGTTTGTTCGCCGTTTTCCCTTCTTTTGGCGCTGGCCATTAAAATCGACTCCAGAGGACCGGTGTTTTACCGGCAGGTTCGCGTCGGACGCTACAATCAGGATTTTAAGATTTTTAAGTTCAGGACGATGGTGCGGGACGCCGACAAAATCGGGCCTCCGCTGACGGTGGGCGACGACCCGCGCGTGACAAAAGTCGGAAGGCTCATCCGGAAATTGCGGCTCGACGAGTTTTCGCAGCTTTTAAATGTCCTTGGCGGAAGCATGAGCCTTGTCGGTCCCCGGCCGGAGGTCCGAAAATATGTGGATGTCTATGCGCCGGAATATATGGCGACGCTGCTGATCCGGCCCGGCATTACCGCTACCTCGAGCATTGCGTTCAAGGATGAGGACAGCCTGCTCAATGCGGCCGAAGACCCGGAGAAGGTGTATGTGGAACAGATTTTACCGCCTAAAATGGCGTATAATCTGGAATATATGAAAAATATCTCCCTGCTGAACGACATCAAAATTATGTTCCGGACCGTCGGCGCGGTGCTGAAATAGACGGATTCATATTTCACCTCTGCTTGTTCATAATAAGCGTGAGGTGATTTTTTATGTTTGAGAATTGGCGGAAGAACAGGAAAACAGAAGGCAAGGGAAATATGGATGTAGACAAAATGGCGGCTACGCTTCCCAATATGAGCAAAAGCGAAATTCCGACCGATGTGCTGGGCAGTTATACCGGCACGGCCAGAGACGGTGAAAAACCGGATCAGGACGCGGATGACCTTTGAATTTTTGCAATATTTTCAGTCCTCCCTTCATAATAATGGATAGACAGTAGGTGATCGCTTGTTTCATCATATGATTATGAAGAGAAAAAGGCTCGTTGCTTTTATCCTTGTCCTCGCGGCGGCGGCAGGAATTGCCGCCGCCTCAGGCCGTTACGGAGAAAGTGTGCCCGCGGATGCACAGCCCGAGAGCGCGGCGTCGTCTTCCTCCGGCGATTACATAAAGTACGTTGAGTTCAACGTGCCGTATCTTGCGCTCAAAAAAGCGATGAATCTGGATATTGCCTCTCAGGAGAAAGGGAAGAAGGTAAGCTGGATCGAACTGCTTGCCTGTCTTGCCGCGAAATACGGAGGGAATTTTTCACGCTATAAGAGCAATGACCTGGACGTTCTGATGGAAAAACTGGAAACGCAGAGCATGGCGGACCTGACAAAGAACATGAAATATTATTCCTACTATTTTAAGGCGTACACGGCGATTCTGGGCGGACTTCTCGGCACCTATACCGACGGCAGCGGAGAGGAAAAATACGGCCTGATCGGATTTTCACCGATTGCCAAAACCTTTCCGTATGAGGAATACGACGATTTCGGCGCGTCCCGGACTTACGGATACAAACGGCAGCACCTCGGCCACGATATGATGGCCGCGACCGGCACGCCCGTCATCGCGGTGGAATCCGGTATTGTGGAGGCGCTGGGCTGGAACCAGTACGGCGGCTGGCGCATCGGGATCCGCAGCTTTGACAAGCAGCGCTATTATTACTATGCGCATTTAAGGCAGAACCGCCCCTATGCCGCCAACCTCGCGGTCGGTCAGACGGTGACCGCCGGCGATGTGATCGGATATGTGGGACACACGGGCTACAGTACGAAGGAAAACGTCAATAATATTAAGGTGAGCCATCTGCACTTCGGCCTTCAGCTGATTTTCGACGAAAGCCAGAAGGAAAGCGTCAACGAAATCTGGGTGGATGTATATCAGCTGTGCAAGCTGCTGCGCCAGAATCAGTCCGAAGTGGTGCGTGACAGCGCCACAAAAGAATATTCCCGAAAAAATCAGATTCAAATTCAGTATTGACAGGAAAATTCTATTTGATTTTGCCGCTGCGCTATGCTATAATAGCAAATGTTAAATTGCTGGTGTGGCGGAATCGGCAGACGCAAGGGACTTAAAATCCCTCGGTGGCAACACCGTATCGGTTCAAGTCCGATCACCAGCACCAAAACAGGGGACGCCCGCATGGGCGTCCCCTGTTTTTGCGTTGATGACCCCAAGAATCCGGAAGCCGGCACAAGCCGGGAGAAAGAAACAGGGCTGCCATAACAGATGAAATATGAGGGGACTCGCGGAACGCGTGCTGTTGTACGACCGCCAAGTCCGATCAGCGGCGGGTCGCCGCGGACAATTCGCGCTCGCACCTGTACGGTGTGGGCGCATTTTATCGCACGAGATTTTGCCCCATGGGGCGATTCTTCGTTTTTGCGTTTAACGAAAATAACCGTCAGCTCTGCCGGCAAAAATAAAATGCTTTGGCTTTCAGCATGGGAGGTAAAAAATTTTCGGTATCGGGAACTTTTTGCACTGCTGGTGCGTCTTTATTAATGAGACCGAACAGATGGGAAAGCAGGAGAAAAACGATGCGCAAACAAATACCGGACGATTTGAAAGAATGTATCGAAAAGAACAAGGAAAGCATGTATCGCTTGGCTTATAGTTACACGAAGAGCAGGGAAGTGGCGCTGGACGTCATTCAGGAAACGGTGGTGCACGCTTTGGAAAAGGCGCATACGTTACGGGATCCCTGCAAAATGAAAAACTGGGTTTTCCGCATACTGGTGAATGAGAGTGTCAGCTGGTATCGGAAGAACAGGCGTACGGTATCGCTTTCTGAACAGGACGAGGTACCGTTGCAGGACAGAACGGCGGAAATCGCCGAAGCGCTGGATGTTTACAGGGCCGTACAGGCGCTGAATCCGGAGCTGAAAACCGTCATAATTCTTCGGTATTATGAAGATATGCGGTTGGAGGACATCGCAAAAATTACACACACGCCCTTGAATACGGTGAAATCCCGGCTGAGGCGCGGATTGGACCAGATTAGAAAATACCTGTAAGGAGAGTTTCTTATGATGCTGGAAGATTATCTCAGAGATTCAAAAGGCTGCTACCGTGAAATCCCGGTCCCGGAGGAGCTGCAGGACAAAATTGCAGCTGCATACCGTTCTTTCCGGCCGGAGACCGCCAGAGAAACGCGCGTTTTGCGGTGGATAGCGGTGTCTGCGGCGAGCGTGTTCGCGGCGTTCGTTATTTTGCTCAACAGCAGCCCCGTGTTTGCCCGTTCGACCCGCGAAATCCCGGTGGTGGGCGGCATTGCCCGGGTGTTTACGTTTCGCGAGGATTTCAAACAGGATCCGGGTCAGACCCTTACCGTCAAGGAGCCAAAGATTTCCGGCCTGAAAAACAACGTCAATCAGAACCAAATCAATCTCCTCGTCCAGACGAAGGTAGAGACGGCGCGGGAAATGCTGGAAGAGAGAAGCAAGCAGGAACGGGAAGCCTTCCTTCAGACAGGAGGCAAGGCGGAAGATTACATTCCTGCCAAATCTTCCATCACCTATTCTATAAAATGCAGCAATACCAAAATGCTCTCCTTTGTGTTGGACATCACATGGGACAGGGCGCAATCTTCCCTGGAACAGGTTTTTTACAATCTTGACCCTGACACCGGGGCTGCATTGACACTCGAAAATCTGCTCGGCAGGGATTACAAAACCGTTGTGGACGACAGTGTCCGGAAGCAAATGAAGGAACGCGCCGCACAGCATAGTGACTGGATGTATTTTACGGGGTCCGATGGGTTTCAGGGAATTCGTCAGGACCAGAAGTTTTATGTTAACGCGGATGGAAAGGTAGTCATTGTGTTCGATAAATATGAAATTGCCCCCGGATTCATGGGTCCGCAGGAATTTATCATTTCTGCCGCGCAGCCGTCCGGCGCGTCTTCAGCAGGCTGATCCATGAAGGTCTTCTGCTTTCCCGGTGAATCGATCCGATCTGTTCCCATACCATATGTGGCCGCACAGAAGGCCATCCGTCTGGAAAGCGGCTCTCCGGGCGCAAAAAAAGCCGCCCGTTGAGGACGGCAAGAGAATTAGATGGTGGGGTCGCTGTCTTTCGCGCTTCCGCTTTGAGCAGGTTTCGCAGTTTCCTTAGCCTCTCCGGGCGTTGGCATTCGTATTGGTACCGGAGCCGGGACCGTTGGAATATGTGCGGGAGAAACTGAGTCTGGATCAGGCACAAGCAATTTCTCTTTCATCTATTCAATCTCCTTTCGGAAATTAGCCTGTCCAATCGCTGGGATTTTATCAAAAAGCGGCTTTCACCGTGAAGCGAAAGCCGCAAATTCAATTTAAAATAGGATCTGCAAATCCCGACGTCACTGCATGGACTGGCATTCCTGCACGCATTTTTTGCATTCCGCGGCGCATTTCGCACAGTGATCGTCCTTAAATGCTCCGCATTCCTGAGCGCACTCATTACAAATCGTCGCGCACAGTTTGCATAATTCCATAGCATGGCAGGAATCCGACGCCATAAAGGACGCGGCTTCCTTACAGATGCAAGCGCATTCATGAAGTTTGGCAATGCACTTTTTTCTATTTGCCACATCGGGCTCGTCAAGGCACATTTTCATACATTCCAGACATGCCTGTGCGCATTTGTTGCATTCGTCGATGCAGGTTTGGTTTTTATTATTCATATTTACAATCCCCATAACTAACTCCTTGTAGATTTTATTTCTGTTATTATTCCTGAGAAGTTAAAATTTATGTGGATATCCGATAGCCGTTCTCTATTCCCGCCACTCGTAAATGGCAAGGATGCGCGGCGTAAACTCATGAAAACGATGCTCTTCGTTCGTAAGCGAGACGAGGAAATGGCCATCGGCACGATATACGCCGCTGGTATAAAGATGCGCTTCGGCGTCGCTTGACCGGCAGGCTCCGCAGTTTGCGCAGCTGCATGCGTCCGGGTTTTCAAACTCCACCCAAACCGGTCTCCCGTTATAATCTGTTAAGTTCCGAATGATTTTTCCCTTCATAATTATCACCTGCTTTATTTTATTATACTTCACTTTTTCCCGATTGTACAATCATATTCTTCCCGCACAGCCGGGATGTTTCCGCTAACGGCTTCATAGACAAATCCGCATCGGATTCATTGGTGAATTTTTTTCTTGAAAATCATTAATCATTCTGCTATAATATAATTAAAGTTGAGCTTTTATAATTTGGGGGATAGGTTTGTGCACGAATCTATAATACAATAATTAGCTCAATTCACAATTTGGGACTCCCCTCTCAACTGCTTTTGGGCGGCTGGGAGGGCTTTTTAAATCAGGATGCAGGCGGCGGAACCGTCAGATCCGAAAGAACACGGAATAGGGTGGATTCCTCACTGACCGTCAGCGGGAATTTGCCTATTTTTCCGTTGCCCGTCATACATTTTATGGAGATGTTATGATAAGGGGGAGTCTGCATGAAATTGCTTTTTTCAAAACAGGTAAAAAGGTTCGTCGGGCTTGTAATTGTCGTTTGTTTGGTGATCGCAGCGCTTTTTAATGCTGCGGGGTATTTCTTTCACTGCAAATATATCAGCGTTGCGGCGGCGGTGGCCGAGGTGGATCAATACGAAGTAAGGACCGGGCTTTTGATGGATGCAATGGACCGGGTGGGGGTATGCGCGCCGGAAGCAGCCGCCGCGGTATGGGCCGACGGCCTGAAAGGCAGAAGCGGGGCGATGCAATATTCCGTCATGGATTCCAGGCTCAAAAAGGAGTATGTCCAACAGCTTGACCAATACAATCCCAATTGGGTAACGGGAGTGTCCAGCCCTTGGATAGAAAGTTATAAAATCACCGGTCAGACGCAGACGGGAAGCGGCCAATATGAGATTCGGCTTTCTTTTTCCACTGTAACCTCGGGCGGTCCCGCCGGGGACTATCACGCTGCGCTGACGGTTGTCAGAGACGGCGGCTTTTGGCGCATCACGAAAATATCCGCGGACGAAGGGCTACACCCGTATATGGGTCTGTTATGAACAGAATCAGCCAATTGCGAAAGGCTGCCGCCAACGACAATTGTCGTTTGGCGGCAGCCTTCCGTCGCTTCAGCGCAAAGGACCGTCGGATTTGTGAGTGATCCCTGTAAGGAAACAGTGCTTTTTCCGCCCGCTTACAGTTATCACTTCCTTTGGCGCGGGGCTTTGATCTCAGAATTTATGAAACAGACGGCGGCTTATGGAATATCCTGATATTGATCCATTCTTTTCAATTGAGGTGATCGCATGCAAACGGTTATTATCAGATTCTTTGATAAAAAAGTTGGATACAAAGCCGCAAATTTTCTCAGAAGCTTGGGATATCAGGTGAATTCCATCGGGCGGACCTACTGGAACAGTTTTTATCCGTTTGCTTCGTGTATCATCCTGGAAATCAATTATGAAGCATAACGGCTGTCAATGAAAACAGCTGTTCCCGGGGAAACAGGCGCCGTCCCCCAGATCGGATTCGATCCGCAGCAGCTGGTTGTATTTTGAGACACGCTCGCTGCGGCTCGGGGCGCCGGTCTTGATCTGGCCCGCGTTCAGCGCGACCGCCAGATCGGCAATGGTCGTGTCTTCCGTTTCGCCCGAGCGGTGGGAAATGATCGCCGTATAGCCGGCCTTATGCGCCATCTTCACGGCGTTCAGGGTTTCTGTCAGGGAGCCGATCTGATTCAGTTTGATCAGGATGGAATTCGCGCAGTGCAGGTTGATTCCCTTCTTCAGCCTTTCCGTATTGGTAACGAACAGATCGTCGCCGACAAGCTGTACCGAACCACCCAGCTCTGCCGTCAGCTTTTCCCAGCCCTGCCAGTCGTCCTCGCCCAGCGGGTCTTCAATGGAGCGGATAGGGTATTTCTGGCTCAGGGCCTTCCAGTACGCGACGAGCTGGTCCGTCGTATAGGAGGTATGGTGCTTCGGAAGCAGGTAGCCGCCGCCGGATTTCCACTCGCTGGAGGCGGCGTCAATCGCGAGAACAAAGTCCCTGGAGGGCTGGTAGCCCGCTTTTTTGACCGCTTCCAGAATCAGCTCGATCGCTTCTTCGTCCGTGTCGAGGTTGGGGGCGTAGCCGCCTTCGTCGCCGACGGAGGTGGACAGCCCTCTTTCCTTCAGGATGGAAGCAAGCGTATGGAACACTTCCGCGCACCAGCGCAGCCCTTCCCGGAAAGACGGCGCCCCTACGGGCATAATCATGAACTCCTGGATGTCCACGTTGTTTGCCGCGTGCGCTCCGCCGTTCAGGATGTTCATCATGGGGACGGGGAGGGTGTCGGCGTTTACGCCGCCGATAAAACGGTACAGCGGCAGATGGAGCGCGGCTGCCGCGGCCCTTGCCGCCGCGAGGGAAACCGCCAGAATGGCGTTCGCCCCCAGCTTGGATTTCTCTTTGGTGCCGTCGAGCTCGATCAGCCTTTGGTCAATGGCCGCCGTGCGGGTGCTGTCCCATCCGCAGAGGGCATCGTTGATTACCGTGTTGATGTTGTCGACCGCTTTCAAGACGCCTTTTCCGCCGTAGCGGGCAACATCCCCGTCGCGAAGCTCGAGGGCCTCAAACGAACCCGTGGACGCTCCGCTCGGAACAGAACCCGTTCCCACGGTGCCGTCGTTCAGCGTTACGGCCGCCTCAACCGTTGGATTTCCTCTGGAATCCAGAATTTCTCTTGCAACAATATTTTTAATACGATAGTCAGACATATTGCTTGCCCTCCTTATGTTTTTTATATCAGTTAGCGAAAGCTAACTATCTTCATTAAAAATAGCACAATTTACTGAAAATGTCAATTGGTGGTATCCAATTTTTTCTGTTAAAAAGAGATTAAAAAATGGGATGCCACGGCCGGAAAAACCGCCCGTTCCAAAGAGGCGGAAATTGTTAACATTTGACATATTAACTTGATAATTGCCAGTTTTTAAGGTATAATCGAACCAGTAATGTCAACGGATGCCAGAGCTGATTTGATTGTAAGGCGGGCCTGTTTTTTACAGGAAGGAAAAATTCTTCCGTATCTATGGATGATTGCCCGTCTGTATTGAATAAATACTACATAATTGGAGTGAATGAATTGAAAAATCTGAAAAAGCGGATTGCGGCGGGAACGCTTTCGCTGATCTGTGCCGCGGGTGTTATGATCACCCTGCCGCCGGCTGTTTCCGCAGCGGCGGCTGCGACCGCGCAAACAACGGATTATTTGAATCTGCGCGAGGGCGCGGGTATGGATAAGAAAGTCATTTTGACGCTCAGCAAAGGAGTCACCGTTACGGTCCTTGACTCGTCCAACGCAACGTGGGCGAAGGTGCAGACCTCCGGCGGCAAACAGGGGTACTGCAGCAAGCAGTATCTCAGCGTCTCCGGCGCCGCTTCCAATTCCGGGACTTCGTCTTCCGGGACGACCGCGGTTACCACGGCGTCTTTGAATATGCGCGAGGGCGCGGGCACCACCAGCAAAATTATCGTTACCCTTCCGAAGGGGACTTCCGTCAAGGTGATCGACAGCTCCAACCCCTCCTGGCTGAAGGTGCAGACAGCGGACGGCAAACAGGGGTACTGCAGCAAGGAGTTTTTAAACGTGTCCTCCTCGTCCGGCTCCGGTACGACGGCAAATACCGGCTCCGCCAATACCGGTTCCGCGGCGTCGGTCTCCGCGCTGACCACGGATTATCTGAACCTGCGCGAGGGCGCGGGTACCAATTATAAGGTCATACTGACCATCAGCAAGGGGACGGCCGTAAAGGTGCTGGACAACTCCAACGCACAGTGGGCCAGGGTGGAAACTTCCGGCGGCAAACAGGGGTACTGCAGCAAAGAGTATCTGAACATCAGCACTTCCGGCGGTACGACGAACACAAACACCAATCCCGCTCCTGCCACGGGAACCACCGGTACCACGGCGGTGACGACCGATTCCCTCAATGTGCGCGGCGGCGCGGGAACGACCTACGGGGCCATTGTCACGCTGGCGAAGGGCGTCACCGTGACGGTAACGGACAATTCCAACGCGTCGTGGGCGAAAATCAGGACTTCGGATGGGAAAGAAGGCTATTGCAGCAAGCAATATCTGAATGTCAGCACTTCCACCGGAACCAACACGAATCCCAATCCCGCTCCTTCCACGGGAACCGCCGGCACTGCCACGGCGGTGACGACCGATTCCCTCAATGTGCGCAGCGGCGCGGGAACGACCTACGGGGTCATTGTTACGCTGGCCAAAGGCGTTACCGTGACGGTAACGGACAATTCCAACGCGTCATGGGCGAAAATAAAGACTTCCGATGGGAAGGAAGGCTATTGCAGCAAGGAATTCCTGAATATCGCACAGACCGGCAACAATAACGGTACGGATCCCAATACGAACCCCGGAACGGATCCCGGTTCCGGGGATCCTACAGGCTCCGATTCCCACACCATTACGGGTGCGAGCGTAACGGCCGACATGCTGCGGCTCAGGGAATCGCCCGATACAAGCGCCAAAATTCTCGCAAACCTGCCGAGGGGGACGAGCCTGACGGTGCTGGACACTTCCAATTCGGCCTGGACCAAGGTGCAGACCGCCAGCGGGGTTGCGGGCTACGTCAGCTCGGAGTATATTCAGCTTCATTATTCCGACGATGTAACGAACACCACCGCGCTTTCGCTCTCCACCACGGCCCAGAGTATCCCGGTGGGGAAGACGCTGTATATTCAGGCCGGCATTTCCCCGAGCGGAACCTATGTCAGCTGGACGAGCAGCAATCCGAATGTCGCCACGGTTTCAAACGGATATGTCTATGCCGTTTCCAACGGCACCGCGGTGATCACGGCCAAATCGGGAACCTATACGGCGGCCTGCAATGTAACGGTAACGGACGCGGAACCGGTAAAGACCGCGTTTGCTTCTCCGAATATTGCGAGTACGGGCGCGGCGGTAACGCTGACCGCGGTGACCGACACCGCGCGCGCCGGCGTGCAGTTCGTCATTACGATGCCGGACGGCAGCAAAAGAGCGCTGAACGCCGATTCCTGCACGAACGAGTCCAAACAAAACACCGATACGAAAAAATGGACGGCTACCACGACCTTCAGCACGGCCGGAACCTATTCCTTTACCGCTTATTCGCTGCTGAACGGAAGCATGAGCGCCACGGGCTACACCACCAATGCGTATGTTTCCAACCAGCAGGATTTCGTTACGACTTCCAGTGAGGAGCGCAGGGCCAGCGACCAGATGATTTCCCTGATTGCCAAGTGGGAGGGTTACAGCCCGACCGTGTACGCCGACCAGCTGACGTCGAATCAGGTGCCCACGATCGGATACGGCTGCACCTTCGGGGCAAACGCGATTTTCTACAACAATATGACGGAAACGGAAGCATGGTCGCTTCTGATCAATAAGATCAATAATTCCTCTTACACAACCGAACTGAACAAAATGATTCAGAACAACCGTTTCCTGATGAGCCAGAATCAGGCCGACTGCCTGATCAGCTTTGCCTATAATGTCGGCGCGGGCTATTTCAACAGCAGCGCGGAGATGGATTTCAGAAGGATCATGAAAAATGCGGTGATCCCGCCGGCGCTCTTCTCCGGGCAAACGCTTGCGGCGACTGTGACGAAGGACACTATCGTCAGGGATCAGCCCAGCATCGGCGGGAACGAGGTCTGCAGCGTGCTGTCGGGTACCTCGCTCAATGTGACCGAATGTAACTTCGCTAACACGAGGGATGGCTGGTATAAGGTACAGCTTTCCAATGGAAGCACCGGCTGGGTCAATTCCGGATACATCAATCTGTCCAACTCCGACTCCCTGACCCACGACCTCAACTACACCAACGCCAACGCGTTCGGCTCCGACCTCATCCGCTGGAATCAGGCGGGTGGCAAGTTCTATGCCGGCCTGTTCTACAGAAGGCTCGGCGAAGCGAACGTTTACAACTACGGCGATTATGAAGCGGTGAAGTTCAACCGTTACAATTACACCTATCCCAACGCGGCAGCGGGACTGAGCTGAGAAGCGAACTCTCGCAGTTTGGCAGATTGCCTATAAGCTGAGGCCCCCTCGAGGAGGGGGCCTTTCTTTGTCTACTATGAGAAAGGTAATGCCCTCGGCGGCGCTCAATTAGTAGGAGGAAACAACAAGCCCATTTGCCCCCGTACCCCCGTCAATGAAAACCACCATGGCATCGTATTGTGTAATGGTATTTGGGGATACCTGGGGGTGCAGGGGGATTTTATGGAACCCTCCCGCCGGGAATCCAAAATCCCCCTGCGCGTCCTTTGCCTACTTTCGGACAAGAGCGAAAGTAGGGGCCCGCCCGGCCTGAGGGCGAGCTAATGAACCGACGGCGACTTGTCGGTCGAGAAAGGTCCACGTCTGGTGTGACAGAAGGAGTGGGAAAGCTTGCGGGAAACGGACTCCCCCAGCAGGCTTCGACTGACAGACGTCAATTCCACATTAGACCAATTAAGAGTAACTCCGCAGGCGCTTCCCGACCAGCAGGTCTGCCGCCCGGCGCGACGGCGGGAGTCAACCTGCAACGCGAAAAGCGCCCGCGGACATTGTCCGCGGGCGCTTTGTGAATGAAGTAAATATGCTTGGAAAAAATTACTGTAAGAGTTTCAGAACGTTCTGAGGCTGTGTATTTGCCTGAGCAAGCATGGACTGAGCGGCCTGAGCAAGAACGTTGTTCTTGGTCATTTCCATCATCTCAGCAGCCATGTCAACGTCACGGATACGGCTCTCAGCGGAAGTCAGGTTCTCGCTGGTGGTACCCAGGTTGTTCACAGTGTGCTCAAGTCTGTTCTGCAGTGCGCCAAGGTCGGCTCTTGTGCCGGAAACCGTGTTGATAGCGGCTTCAATTGTCGCAATTGCGGCGTTTGCGGCGTCCTGATTCGCGACAGAAATCTTGTCAATGCCTAAGCCCTTGGAGCTCATGCTGGCAATGTTCAGCGAAACCTGCTGATCTTCAGAAGCACTTGCGCCGATCTGTAAAGTAAGACCCTTGCCGCCGACTTCTTTCATATCAGAAATCGTAACGACGTTAGAAGAATTAGTCGCGGAAGTAATATCATATGCCGCCAGAGTAGCTTTAAGATTTGCAGCTGCGTCATTGCCGTTGCTATCGTCGCCAATTACAACTGCAATATTTCCGGCTTTGACATCCGTCAGTGTATCCGCATCTTGGAATTCATAGGTACGACCGCCAATGGAAACAGTGTCGCCAGCAGTAGGAGCGGCTGTAAACGTAATTGTAGAATATTCATTCTTAGCGGTTTTATTATCCGTAACAGCGGTTGTAGCAGTAAGAAGACTGGCTCCATCTTTACCGGCTGTCTTCGCTGTGAAAGTGATGGTACCATCACTTTCAGCTTTTACAATAAAATTGGCAGAAACACCAGGGTCAGCATTTAAAGATTTGGCAATTTCAGTAGCATTTGTTGCTTTAGTGGGAGTATCTTCATTATCAGTATACTTAACAGATACAGTTTGCTTTTTGCCATTGTCATCAAGATAGGAAACGTCATACGCTGTTTCTACTCCTTTGGCAGATGGAGTACCAACAGCAGCAGCGGTAAATGTACCTTTCTCTGCGGCATGAGCTACTACCACTGCGTTATCAGAGGAAGAAGCAATCTCCGATGTGCCAAGGGTACCATCCAGAAGATTGATCTTGTTGAAGTTGGTGGAAGAGGAAATTCTGTTGATTTCCTTTGACAGGGCTTCAACTTCCTTGCTGATGTTCTCGCGGTCAACGTCATTCTGGTAAGTACCGTTAGAGGACTGAGTGGCCAGCTCTTTCATTCTCTGCAGAATGGAAGCGGTCTCATTCAGAGCGCCTTCAGCGGTCTGTACAAGGGAAATACCGTCGTTCGCGTTGTTTTCGGCCTGATCCAGTCCACGGATCTGGCTTCTCATTTTCTCGGAAATCGCAAGGCCTGCGGCGTCGTCGGCGGCGCTGTTGATGCGGTAGCCGGAAGACAGCTTCTCAAGGTTTTTGCTGACGGCGTTGTTGTTGCTGGCCAGCATTCTGTTTGCATTTAAGGCTGCAATATTGTGTTGAATACGCATAATTTTTTCCTCCTGAATTTTGTTTCGTACGTGCGGCGAAACGCCGGTCACGCCTTTTTTGAAAGAACGTCCATGTTCTTTGCCGTGCGGTTGATTCCTGCCCCGACGGGCCCTGTCGCAGCAGAAACAAGATACTGTGTAAGTTTTTTGCTTACAACTGATATTTCGGTATGAATCTGGAAAAGTTTAGGGTATTTTGCGGAATTTCGAAATATTTTTTCTTTTTGACTCTCCTGGTCAGATTTTGTCTGCCGGCCCTCTCAAAAAGAGAGCCTAACCCCTGCCTCCCTCTCAGAGGGAGGTGTCGCGCCGGGCGCGACGGAGGGAGTCTCAATCCTCCGGCTTTTTCTGTAAAGCCTTTTTCAGCTGGTCAAGGGCCTGCTGTTTAGGCGCCACGCTGGCTTCCTCATTCATGGCGCGGGTCTCCCAAAGCTCTTTGCGGATGATCGGGATTTCCTTCGGCGCGTTGATGCAGATTTTCACGCGGTCGCCGCTGATTTCGGATACAATAATTTCAATGTTGTCTCCAATAATAACGGATTCGGAGACTTTTCGGCTGATGACGAGCATCGGAAGCGCCTCCTATCTTTTATCGCTGAATAACTGATAGCGGATGGGGTAATCTGAATTTTCCAGAATGATCTGTTTCGCCTTTTTGGTGTTGACGTCGATCACGATCGGCGCTTTCAGGTTGATGACGGATTCGCTCAGATTCGGCTTGATGACCGCCACTGCCAGAACACAGAGGTTTTCCGCGTCCGTTTCTCCGAAATAATCCAGCTCCGATTGGGGGAAAACGGGGCTGTAGCCGTGGACGATCGGGTAGGGGTCCACCACCACGAAAGAGGGGATGTCGCTGTGGGCGGCCTGCAGGCTCCAGATAATCCCATTTTCCTCTTCATGGTACAGAAGATATTCCCTGATATCCTCAAAGCCTAAAATCCCTTCTTCAAAATAAATGATATTTTGAACGCTGGTTTCCATGTTCTGTAATTCTGCCTGATTCGTGTCCATAATTTCCTCCTTGTCAGCTGTTAGAAAAAACAGCCTCCCGAAGGGGGCTGTATCTGTTTTGCGTTATGCGGTCACATTGAGCTTCGGCGGCTGATAGTCGGGGCTGGCCGACGGCGGAACGTACTGGGGCTTGCCCAGATATTTGAACTCTACCCGAGCGTATTCCTTTACGACAAACTCAACGCTTGCGGGGGTAAACTTCAGCTTCGGCCTGTTTTTCGCCAGCCAATCGTAATTCTGCCTGTCCGTTTCATATTGGACGGAAAGGCTCTGCGCGTCCCAGTCAAAATCGGTTGGATAAGAAGGAATCCCGATCGTGCTTTGGACGGTGGGCTGAAGATGCTGAAAAGCAAGGGTACTCAACGTGCTTGTGCTGTTTTGTGTTTCCATCAGCGTTTTCTCTTCCTTTGCAAGACCGGCGGTGCCGCTCATGGACATCAGGATCTGATCTTCGCAGGAAACCTGACCGGTTTGGTTTTTTGCGGCGGTTGATCTCGCTTTGTATTTGTACTCGTGCGTATCGAAATACAGCCGGGACGTATAGGGGGTTAAATCCGTAAAATCCACAATCCCCTGCTGGGAAAAAGTGTCGTCCGATATTTCCAGTTTCGCATTGTGGACTTTCATTTCAAAAGAAAGGGGAACATGAATGATATCCAAAAGCTGTTCCATCTTCAATCACCTCGCCTGCTGCGTGATTCCTAATTCATAAAGTCCAAAAAGGTCGGCTGAAGGATCTGCGCGCCCACTTTTAAAGCGGCGTTGTAGGAAGACTGCTGATAGAGCTGTGCCGTAACGGCTTCCTCAAAACCGATATATTCGGTGCTGTCGATTTTTTCAAGGACTTTATCGCCGATGGACGTCAGGTTGGTCAGTGTTGTCGAAAGAAAAGTGGATTTTGAACCGTATTCCGAAATTTTTCCGATCATAGCGTCGCTCTGGTCGCTGAAATTGTCCAGAAGGGGCTTTATTTCATCGTAAGAATAAGTAAAATTAGAGGCGTTCTTACCGCCGTCAAGCTGGTCGGCGATCTGCCCGAGCAGGGTGTAAAGATTGTTGGAAACGCCGCTTTCCGTGCCGTCCGATGTGCCGTAGCCAATAATCGATATACCGGGTATAGCGGAGTTATAGACGCTTTGGCTGTTGATTGCCGCGCTTCCGCTTTCCGTACTGAGTCCCAGCCCGATGTTGATAAAGGTCTGTTCATTGGCAAGCTCCTTCAGGCCTTCCGGCCCGATGGTATCAGTCGCCTTGGCCGTCTGGTCGGAAAGATCCACCGGACAGTTCAGATCGCCCGAGATTGCTGCTTTTGAAAGATCAAAAGTCACGGAGGGATTATCCGTGGCGGGCAGGGGAGAGGAACCTTTCAGCGCCGCCAGGATATCGCTGTTTTTCGCGCCCGTCGGCAGGGTGACGGTCAGCGTTTGCGAAGCGGTGTCCACCGAAGCGGAAGGGGTGGCGCCCCCCGCGGTTTTTACCTTAATTTTGTAGCCGTTAAACTGCGTATCGCCCAGCGTGATCTGCGCGCCGTTATAGCTCAGGGTGGAGCCTGCTTCAATTTTGCCCGTGTTGACGTCGATGCCGCGGTATAACAGATTCCCGCTTTCGCCGACGGAAAAAGGAGGGTCGTTGGTATTGGCGCCGCCAAAAAGGTATCCGTCGCCGAACTGGGTGTTCATCTGTGTTAAAATGGTCTGCTGATACCCGCGGAGCGTTTTCGCGATCGCGCTGCGTCCGGTGTCGGAAGTGGTGTCGCTGATGGCCTGAAGGCATTCGCCCGACCCCGCCTCTGTCAGGACCTTTTTGATGGTCAGAAAGGTGGAGTTTGCGGTTGTAAGCTTATCCGCCGCGTCGTTCAGCTCGCTCTGATAACTTTGGTTCTTCAGATATTCGCGTCGGAGCGCGAATGCCTTGGAAGCCGAAAACGGGTCTTCCGACGCTTTGTCGAACTTCCGCAGCGACAATTCCTGCTGGTTTGCCGCGTTCAGCGCGTTCAGCGAACGATTGAGGTTTGTGTTATATTGTTTCATGACCATTCCCATGGTGATTCTCATAGCTGCCGTCCTCCTTTTAAACCGTGGGGATTATCTTCCCACTATCCCCATTTTGTTGATGATCGTATCCAGCGCCTCGTCCAGAGTAGTCATAAATCGGGAGGAAGCGGTCAGCGCCTGATTGTACATAATCAGGTTGATGCCTTCCTCGTTGACGTCGACAGAGGATATGGAGGCTCTCTGCGTGTCGATTTCCGCAAGAGTGGAATTGTAAGTGGTGTTCTGCCGGCCGACGTCGCTTTTTTGCAGGGCCAGCACGGAAACCGATAAGTCCGACATAAACGAGTCGATGGAGGTAGTAAACAGAGTCTTGGCATCCGCGTCGTCCGTAGTTTTGTAAGTTTTGTCTTTGCCGAGCTCGCTGATCATATAAAGCACGTTGTCGCCCTTGCTGGAAGTATCCACGCTGCCCGTCTGTTTGGTGGCGGTGATATAGGAGCTGGTCGCGGTGTTCCACGCGTTGGAAATACTGATGTTCCCGGCGGTGATGCCGGTCGTCGTCGTGCCGTCCTCGGTGGTGAACAGCGGCTTGTTGTCCCCGTCGTCGTTCGTACTGTTGACCCGGTTCATTGTGTCCGCGAAATCGCCGGCGAGCTTGTCCAGCATCTTTTCATAATAACCGAGGCCGCGTTCCCCGGTGACAGAGTCGAATTCCCCGCTTTCGTTCAGCATGGAAAGATATCCGCCGAACGCTCCTTCCGTCAGGTCCGCGTTGCCCATAACGACGGGATCGCCGGTGACACTGTCGAAAAGGGGCGTTCCGTCGGAACCCACTGCCTGAACGGGGGTTTTGGCTGCGGCGTTATCCAGTGACATAGTGACACAGCCCGTGCCGGCATCCGTTTCCATGCTGAACTCGCTGTAATCCCCGTTCGCCACCAGGCTGAATTTCTGATCGCCGGACACAAGGTCGATGTGCAGCTCCGAAACCGAACGGTCGGAACCCACCTCCACCGTTTTTGTGGAAACCTCGATATTGGCGTACTTTGACAGTTCGTCGATCATGGTATTGCGCTGATCGGTCAGCTCCAGCGCGGAGGTGCCGGAAATTTCCGAGCTTTTGATTTCCTGATTCAGGTGTGCTATATTCTTTAAAAGATTATTCACTTTGGTGATCGCGTCGTCCTGAAGAGACTTTGTCTGTTCTTTCCGGATTTTCGACAGCTGCTGGGACGCGCTGTTGAACGCCTTGGTCAGAAGCATGGCGGAGTTCTTGACGATATTCTCGCTGGAATAGGTGGGGGAAGACGCGAGTGTGTTCAGCTGCGTGATCAGGTCCGAAAACTGTGCGCTGAGTCCGTCCTTGGAGGATTCGTCAAAAATATCCTCAAGGTCGCTCAGGGTATCCAGCTGGACGTCGGTTTTGCCCACATAAGCGTGTTCCGCGCGGTAGCGGATATCCAGATAGGGGTCCCTGATCTGGCTGGTCCCGCCGCAGTACACGCCGTTGCCGAGGGCAAGGTTGCCGCCCGTATAACGCATGTTGCTGCCGGTCGGGCCGACCGAATAGGAGTCCACCCGCTGCCTTGTGTAGCCCGTGGTATTTACATTGGTCATATTCTGGCCGGTGATCTGCAGATTGGCCCGGGCTGCCTGAATTCCGCTTTTGGCGACGTAGAACCCGGAAAAAGTTGACGACATGGGAATACCTCCTTAAACTTTTTTGGACAGAATGCTGGGGGGAGTGGATCCCTCTTCCGCTTTTGAGGAGTATATCCGTTGCAGTTCGGGATTGTTTTTCAGTTTACTGACGTCTTTTTCGATTTTGTGCAGCTTCAGCTCGGTGAGCTGATTGCAGCGGAGGTTGATCTCCTTCAGATTCAGCGTCACCTGTGAAAGTTCGTCGAAAATACTTTTCGCCTGCGGCTGCAGGGAAGGCTCGAACATCGGGATCAGCTGCCGGAAGGTCGCCTTTGGATCGCCGGTCTGCGCGACCAGCTTGTCGCGCTCCTGTTCAAGCCCTCTGGCCTTGAGCATGAACGCCTCTTCTTTTCTGACATGCCCGTCCAGGGTGGCGACGTTGTTGTTTGCCAAATCGTTGTATTTTTCAGATTCGATCTCCAGAAAGCTTTTATAAAAATTCAGGTAATCGCGAAGGAATTTCAGCAGCTTTTCAGCAAGCTCTTTTCCAATCATTTTCTCTGCTCACCCGCCCTTTGATTTTTTGCATCTGTTTTGTATATTCATTCGTTATTGTCCGTCAAAAGGATTTTCGCAATTTCCACAGGGCTTACGGCATATTGCCTGACGTTCAGCTGTTCCTTGATTCTGCCGACGGCTTCCTCGTCCTTGTCCCCGTTTATTTCCGCGATAATTTTATCTTTGGTTTCCGAAATAAACTGGCTGTTATTTGAAAGGCGCGCGGCGCCTTGCGAGATTTCAATTTTATCCACCCTGGAAGCATTTGCCGCCTTATTCAGATTGCCGGAAAACGCCGGCCCGGTCACCGTGCCGTCGGTGTCGGCCCGGCCCGGCTGTCTGGCGGGATATTGGCTGGTTATATAATTGAAATTGTGGTCGGTACTTTTAATAATCATCAATACTCACCTCTGCAAAAATTATCGGCAGGTTTGATTAAATATTTAGAAGAAAAAGCTGAATTTCCAAATACTTTTTTCCTATATTGGACGGTTGTATGATTATGAAATAAAAAATACAATCGAAATATTTCGAATTAAGAGAATTTTAAGCGAATTTCAGTTGACTTTTGTCATTATTTGCATATATAATTAGGTAAAATATATGATATAAAACAATTATTATTGTTTATAAGTTTGGTCACAGATTTATATCTTTGAAATTATTTGTTTAATATTCAAAGAAATTCGTGACCGAATTTTAATGATTTTTAATACTTTTAATAAATGAAAGAAGGGATTGCTTTGGATTGGTTTAACAGTGTTTCTGCCGCGCTATTGAACAAGGACCTGGACGGCCTGTGGATCAGGCAGCGGGAAATCTCCGACAACATCTCCAATATTGAAACGCCGGGGTATAAGAGTAAGTCCGTCAGCTTTGAGGACCAGCTGAAAAAGCTGATGTCCGAGGGCGGCGAAAACAGCGGTGATCTGATCAGCCGGATTGAAAGCGCAGCTCCGCGGACCAGCGTGTCGGATGACGAATCCTTGCGGCTGGACGGAAATAACGTGGACGCGGAAAAAGAGAACATAGAGTTGGCAAGGTCACAGATTAACTATTATTATTCCCTCCGCGAGCTTTCGGATTATTTTTCACGCCTGAGGTACGCCATTACGGACGGGAAAGCCTGACGGCTTCCCGGGAATAGAATGAGAAAGTAAAAAGTAGGAGGAATTCGTGTGGCCTTTTTAAATTCGCTGGATATCAGCGGTTCTGCCCTTACTGCGGGCAGGCTTCGCATGGATGTTATTTCTGAGAATATCGCAAACGCTTCCACCACCAGAACGGAAAACGGGGGACCCTACCGCAGAAAAATCGTCGTTTATGAACCGGCGGAACAAAATTCGTTCCGGCACATTCTTGACAGAAAAATGAGTGAAAATGAGTCGGAGCAGACTCCCAAAGGAGTCAGGGTTTCAAAAATCGAGGAAGATCCCAGCGATTTTACCCCTGTTTACGACCCTTCCAACCCGGACGCGAACGAGCAGGGCTATGTGATGATGCCGAACGTGGACCCGATCAAGGAAACGCTGGACATGATGTCGGCCACCAGAGCATACGATGCAAATCTGACCGCCTTTAACGCCGTAAAAGGAATGGCGGTAAAGGCTTTGGAATTGGGGAGGTAACGTAAATTGCAGATAGTTCCGATTGAAAAAATCAGCTCCGTCATTGACCCTGAAGGCTCCGGAAAAGTATCTTCTTCCGCCAGTACCGCGGCAGTTCCGTTTCAGGATCTTTTTCAGGACGCTGTCCAGAACGTAAAAACGACCAACGCCGGCCTTGACCGGGAGCTTTACAAGCTGACCACCGGCCAGTCCGACAATTTGCATGATATCGCCATTGCATCTACAAAGGCAACTCTCTCCGTGCAGATGCTGGTTCAGCTCCGCAACAAAGCCCTTGACGCGTATAACGAAGTCATGAGGATCAGTGTTTAGGCCAAAGTATACTGGAAGGGTGATTGCGGGTTAAACAATGAATATACAAATTAAAAAATATATTGACCCAATCAAAGCTTTTTGGGCAAATTTGACAAAGAAGAAAAAAATCATCATCCTAAGCGTTCTGGGCGGAATTGTCCTGCTTTCTGTAATCGCGGGGATTCTGCTGAACAGGCAGCCCTATGTCGTGCTTTATCCCGGGATGGATCACACAGAGGCCGTTGAGGTTATGAACGAGCTCAAGGACCGGGATATCAGCTATAAAGAGGACAACGGCACCATCATGGTCCCTAAGGACAAGGAAAATGCCCTGAGGATGGAACTGGCCAACGAGGGGTATCCGAAAACGGCGCCGAACTATGATTTCTTTACCAATAATGTCGATATCATGTCCACTGATTTTGAAAAGAAAACCATAGAAAAATATCAGCTGAACCAAAGGCTGGAGGCCGTTATCAAAACGCTGGACTGCATCCGGAACGCGAATGTGACCATCAGCATTCCCGACAGCAGCGGCTATGCGTGGGATGAAAATTCCGAAACGCCGACCGCTTCCGTCACGGTAACGCTGGCGGCGGGCAAGACGCTGGAATCGTCCCAGGTCAACGGAATCAAGCAATTGGTCGCGAAAAGCGTGCCGAATTTAAAAACGGACGACGTTGCGGTCATTGATACGGCCACCGGCAACGAGTTGAATGTTTCCAGCACAGACGGAGCCAACCAGGTCAACATTTCACAGTTTAAGCTTGAAATTGAAAAAGAATATGAAAACGATATTGAGAAAAACGTTCTGAAGGTCCTGACGCCGCTTTTTGGCCAGAACAATGTAAAAGTGACCGCCAAAAGCGTGATGGATGTGGACAAAAAGGTACAGGAGATCATCACTTATAATCCGTCACAGGACAATAAAGGTGTTATCAGCGAATCCGAAACGCAGAAGGAGCAGGAAACAGGCGGCCAGAAAACAACCGGGGGAGCCGCCGGGACCGAATCCAATACGGAAACCACGACCTATCCGGGCGTGACCGTGAACGGCGATACAATTTACACGAAAGACAGCGAAAGCTACAAATATCTTGTGAGCCAGGTAAAACAGCAGATTCAGGGGGACGCCGCAAGCGTTGCGGACATGACGATTTCCGTTGCCGTCAACAAGGAAATGATGGACGACACCCAGAAGCAGGAGATTGCGAAGCTCGCCGCCTACGCCGCCGCCATAAAGCCGGATAAGGTGGCTGTATACAACGCCGTCTTCCCGGGTGTGGATCAGCAGACGGGCGGCCCGTCGCCGACGGCCTTCCCGTTAAACCAGCTTTTGATTATCGGCGGCGTCGTGCTGCTCACCCTGCTGATCGTCATCCTTGTTGCGGCGATGGTCGCGCGCGGACGCAAGAAGAAACAGATGCTGGAGCAGGCCCAGCTGGAAGAGAACGAAAATCAGGAGGACGCTTCTCTGAAAGACCGCCTGGAAGAGGAGGAAGAGCAGCAGCCGGAAGAAGAGGAAGAGATTGAATTGCAGGCAATTGAAGACGCACGTGCTGAAAAAGCGTCCATGGAACAGGCTTTGACCAAAGAAATTCAGGATTTCTCCTCACAGAATCCTGAAATTGCCGCTCAACTGATCCGATCCTGGCTGAGAGGAGACGATGGCAATGGCAGATAAGCAGATGAGCGGACAGCAGAAAGCCGCCGCTGTCATTATCTCGCTGGGAGCGGAAAACGCTTCCAGGGTCTATAAATATCTGAAAGAAGACGAAGTGGAGCAGCTGACCTATGAAATAGCGAGAATGTCCCACATGTCTTCCGAAGAGATTGAAAACGTCCTCGGAGATTTTTATCAGGTCTGCCTGACCCAGAAGGTCATTACGGAGGGCGGCATGGAGTACGCGAAGAATGTTCTGGAAAAGGCGTATGGCGCCCAGACGGCGTCGTCTCTTCTGGAACGCGTCACCAAGTCGCTGAGGACCAAGGCCTTTGAATTTATCCGGAAAACGGACTATAAAAATTTGATGGCAATGATCCAGAACGAGCATCCTCAGACCATCGCCCTGATTCTCTCCTATGCCAGAGCGGATCAGGCGGCCATGGTCATCGCGGATCTTCCGAAGGACAAGCGGCTTGACGTCGTGGAACGGATTGCCACCATGGACCGCACTTCCCCTGAAATTATCAGGATTGTGGAAAATAACCTTGAAAATAAATTCTCCTCGCTGATGTCTCTGGACTTCATGGAATTCGGCGGCGTCAATTATATTGCGGACATTATGAACAATATGGACCGCGCCAACGAGAAGTATATCTTTGATGAACTGACGCGCAAGGACGCACAGCTCTGCGATGAAATCAAAAAGAGAATGTTCGTCTTCGAAGACATCACCGTTCTGGACGATATGTCCATTCAGCGTTTCCTGCGCGAGGTGGATTCCAAGGATCTGGTATTCGCGCTCAAGGGAGCCAATCAGGAGGTCTCCGACGTCATCTTCAAGAACATGTCGAACCGTACCACCGAAACCATCAAATCCGATCTGGAATTCACGCACAACGTCCGGCTCAGGGATGTCGAAGAAGCGCAGCAGCGGATTGTCGGCGTTATCCGGCGGCTTGAAAGTGAGGGTGAGTTAGTCATCAGCAAGGGCGGAAAGGATGAGGTTATTGCCTAACGTTATCAAAGCTTCCCAGTATGTTACGGTTAAAAACGGGACTGCCTTTCCGTCGAATAACGGAAGCGTTCAGAAAGTGCCCGATCCGCCCCTGGAAGAGGATCAGCATAGAAAGATTGTAAACGAGGCCTTTCAGAAAGCGCAGCAGATTATGGAGGCCGCCCAGAATTACACCGTGAACAAGGTACGGGAATCCACCCAGCAGATGAACCAGGAAGCCGCTCAGGTTCTGGTGCAAAGCAGGGAGGAAGGCTACGGCAGGGGCTTTGCGGAAGGAAACAAAGAGGGACGGGAGCTCGGGTACCGGGACGGTTATGAGGAAGGCCGGCAGGCCGGTCTGCAAAAAGCCGAAGAAGAAAATCGGGCCGTCGCCGAAGAGCTTTCCGGGATGCTGGATACCGTGGAAACCAGGAAGGCCGAAATCCTGCAAAAATATGAGGCCGATCTTAAAAAGCTGGCCGTCTCGATTGCGGAAAAAGTCATCCGGCGGGAACTGAGCATGAATGAAAAAGCGATGCAGTCCATCATTACCAACGCGGTGGACGCTTACCGCAATCAGGAATGGGTCAGAATCTTCGTCTCCAAAAACACGAAAACGCTGCTTCAGAAGGTGGACAAGTCCCTTGTTGAGGCGCTCAGAGATGTTTCCGACAGCATTAAAATCGAAGTCTCCCCCGATATGGAGGACGGCGACTGCATTATAGAAATGCCCGACCGGATGGTCGACGCCGGCGTGAACACGCAGATGGAAAAAATCAAACAGGCACTCCAGGTATGACAGTCAATTTTTAAAGATGGAGCGAAAAATGTTGAATTTTCAGGATTCCTACGATGCTTTGGAAAAATTGAATCCGCTCTGTTATATCGGCAAGGTGAAAAATATCGTCGGAATGATGATAGAGACCGCCGGACTGAAAGCCAATGTCGGCGATATCTGCGTCATCCGCAATTCCAACGACGACAAAACAGTCATGGCTGAAGTCATCGGGTTTAAAAACAGCAATATCCTGCTGATGGCTTACGGCGATATCAAGGGTATCGGCCCCGGCAGCCTGGTGCGTTCCACCGGCAGCAAGCTCCGCGTTCCGGTGGGGGATTTCCTGGTGGGCAGGACCATCGACGCCGCGGGCAGGCCCATTGACGGGCTGGGCGAATTTGATATCCGGCAGTATTACGACGTCGATTCCACCTATACCAATCCTCTGGAAAGGCCCAGGATCAGCGAGCAGCTGACCTTTGGCATCAAGGCGATAGACGGGATGCTGACCATCGGCAAGGGGCAGAGAATGGGGATTTTCGCCGGAAGCGGCGTCGGCAAGAGCACTCTCATGGGAATGATTGCGAAAAATGTCAAAGCCGATATCAACGTAATCGCTCTTGTCGGGGAAAGAGGCAGGGAAGTTACCGAGTTTATTGAAAAGGATCTGGGGAAGGAAGGGCTGGCGCGCTCCGTTCTGGTGGTCGCCACCTCCGACCAGCCGGCCATGTACCGCGTGAAATGCGCTACGGTCGCCACCGCGGTCGCCGAGTATTTCAGGGATCAGGGCAAGGACGTCCTGCTGATGATGGATTCCCTGACCAGATTTGCAATGGCACAGAGGGAAATCGGCCTGGCGGCCGGGGAACCTCCGGTTGCCAGAGGATATACGCCTTCCATCTACGCCGAGCTTCCCAAGCTTCTGGAGCGAAGCGGAAACTTTAAAGAAGGCTCCATTACCGGTATCTATACGGTGCTGGTGGAGGGAGACGATACCAACGAGCCGATTTCCGACACCGTCCGGGGCATCATCGACGGTCACATCGTTCTGACCCGTTCCCTTGCCCATAAAAACCACTATCCCGCGATCGATGTGAACGGGAGCGTTTCCAGGCTGATGAACGATATTGTGTCAGAGGAACATAAGCAGGCCGCCGCGAAGGTCCGGAACCTTCTGTCCGTCTATTACCAGAATTACGATTTGATTTCGATCGGCGCGTATAAGCCGGGGATGAATCCAAGGCTGGACGAGGCGGTTAAGAAAATAGACGCGATCGATGCTTTTTTGTGTCAGAGAACCGATGAGAGCTTTTCGTTTGAAGAAACCCTGAACAGGATGAAAGAGTTGTAAGATATGAAGAAGTTTGCGTTTTCGCTTGAAAAAGTACTCGGCTTTAAACAGCAGACGCTCGACGTTAAAAAGAATGAGCTTGCACTGCTGCAGGTGAAGCTGACCGAATTGGAAAAAGAAATTTATGTGCTGAACGATCAGTTCACAGCGACCAACCGCAAAATGCTTGAGGAGCTGCAAAAGGGGCTGAGTGCCGGCGATATGCTTATTTATAAAACGTATTTCAATACCCTGAATCAAAAGATTTTACATTTGATCGATCAGAAAAAACAGCTTTTGGATATCATCGCCCAGAAAAAAGCCGACATTGTAGCCGTCAACAGCGAAATTTCGGGGCTGGAAAAGCTTCGCGACAAACAGCTGACGGAGTATCTCAAGCAGATTCAGAAAAGCGAGGAGCTCGCAATGGATGAATATGTCGGACAGGCGCGCGGCGCCGTTTAAATGCTTATAAATATTTTTATTTATAAAATATCCCGATAAGGAGGTGATAAAAACGATACAGCAAGTCACACGTTCCACCGTACCGCAAAATTCCAAAGCATCCCAGATAAAGAACCCTGCGAACGCCTTTGATACTTTCATGGAGCTGGCGACCCTTGGCAGGGATCTGAAAAGCACGGCCCAGACGGACGCTGAACCCGGAGAGGAGGAAACAAAAGGCGGGAAAGCTGTTTCCGAGGGAAATTTACCGGTTTTCAATACAGCGGATGTTTCTCTTCTGAGCCAGCTGCTGTCCTCCGGACAGTTCCCATCCGTTGTACCGGAGCCGTTACAGGTTTTGCCCCAGGCAATGACCGCGGACCCGGTTCTGAGTGCGGATACCGTCCAGCAGCTGCCGGCCGGTTCCGGGCTCCTTCAGCAAGTCCGGCCGCAGGCGGAAACCGCGACCCCGCTTTTGACGGCGGCGGATACCCTTTCGCAGACGGCAGTGAATATCCCGGCGCCCGGCAATGCGCCTCAGCAGGCGACGGCAGATGCGGCCTCGTCCGTAAGCGCAGCCGACGCACAGGAAACTTCCTGCCAAAACGAGCAAACACAATCCGTTCCGATTCCCGCTGCCGCCGGTGCCGATGCTTCCGAACAGACGGCTCCGCCGATGAATCGTCAGCCGGGTGTCAATCCTTCTCAGCAGATTCCGGTTTCGGATGCGGCAGCCGCCGTTTCCGTCCAGTCTCCGGCGCAGCCGCGGGAAAAGGGTTTACCGGCGCAGCAGACATTTTCAGAGGTGCAGGCAAAACCCGGTACGGAGAAAACGCTCTCTGCTCCAACGGTTGAAATTCAGCCGAAGCATGTCTCTCCTGCCGATGACAGGGATGCTGTTCCGGCAGACGGTCAAAGCCAGAATACGGCGCAGTTTTCGGACCTTTACCGGACGGGCAATGTGGTGATCAAAGTTTCCGACGCTCCGTCGGATACCGCCAGGACGACCAGTAAGCAGGTTGCCGACCAGATCCTTGTCAACTATAAGGCGGGAAAACCGGAGTTTCAGATGGACCTCTATCCCCGGGATCTGGGGAAAGTGTCGGTGAAGCTGGCAATGCAAAGCGGTGTGCTGACTGTTTCCATTCAGGCGTCGAATCCCAGGACCCAAAGCATGCTGATGGAGAACAGCTCCGACATCCGTACCCTTCTGCAGACGACCGTCACCCAGCCGGTGCAGATTTCCGAACCCGCTCAGGAAAAAGCGTGGTACCAGCAGGATCAGCAGGGCCGACAGGATCAGGCGCAGCAGCAGCAGGAAGAACAGCAGCACAATCAACAGCTCCACCGGGTCGGTTTAAGGGACGACGATACCAGCACCGGCGATTTTCTTTCCGTTATGCAGCTGCTGAAGCGGCAGGCTTATTCGCTGTAAAATTCAAGGAAAGGAGGACTTTGTTTGGCAATCAATCAGATCAATGCCTATTCCTACGGCACGAATTCCACTTCCGGTACCAATTCCGTTTCCGGCACTTCGCAAACCTCTGCTTCTCAAAACTCATCCGTGCTGGGACTGAATGATTTTCTGCAGCTTCTGGCCGCCCAGTTTGCCAATCAGGATGTGATGAATCCGACGGACAATACGGAGTATATTTCCCAGATGGCCCAGTTTTCCGCTCTGCAGGCAATGCAGGAGCTTTCGCAAATTTCCTATACGCAGTACGGGGCTTCCCTTGTCGGTAAAAAGGTTGTGGTCGCAAGTTATGACACGAACGGAAAGTATACGGAAGATACCGGTATCGTAGACAGCGTCAACTTTGCTACCGGTTCCAACGTCCTTGTGGTCAACGGCAAGGCGTATGACATTTCCTCCGTCATGAAGGTCGTCAATCCGGATGCCGCAACACCACCCGAGGAAACGCCGGACCCGGATGACCCGGATACTTCCGATGGATCGGATACGGGCGGAGAATCGGTTTGAATCCGTTTTTAACAGGGTGAAACAGTTAGGAGCACAGTCATGGATGACATTCAATTCAAAAAGAATTATTCCTCGTTTATCAATCCGAATTACACGGTGCCCCCCGCCGGCACAAATACGCAGAAGACCGGCGCGGTCGATCCGGGCAGCAGCGAATTCGGGCAGCTTTTCCGCAAGACTGTGGAACAGCAGCAGCTTACCTTTTCCAAACACGCACTGCAGCGCATGGATTCCAGAAATATTCCGGTTTCCCCGCAGCTCGTTTCCCAGATCAACGGCGCGGTAGAAAAAGCAAAATCCAAAGGAATCAAGGACGCTTTGATTTTAAACGGGCAGACTGCATTTATCGTGAATGTTCCCAGCAGTACGGTGGTAACAACCATGAGCGGCCGGGAAATGACCGAAAACGTATTTACAAATATTGACGGAGCCGTAATTTTATAACCGGACCTCTTGAGGAAGTTATTGAGCTTTGACTGACAGAGAAGCTCGTGCGGTTTCAAAAAGAAAGAGAGAGATCAAACTTATGATGAGAGCATTGTTTTCCGGAGTAGCCGGATTAAAAGCATACCAGACCGGTATGGACGTCATCGGCAACAATATCGCCAACGTCAACACCTACGGATTTAAGTCCTCCAGAACAACCTACCGCGATGTTTATTACCAGACTCTGGCGGGATCTTCCGCGGGAACCGCCAGCACTGTTGCCGGGGGCAACCCAGCACAGGTAGGTTACGGCTCGACCGCCGCAACGGTGGATGTGCTCAATACCCGTTCCGGCATGGCTACAACAGGCAACCCCACGGACTGCTATATCGACGGCGAGGGGTATTTTGTCATTCAGGACGGAAGCGATTATCTTTATACCCGTGTCGGGTCATTAAGCTTTGACGCTGCCGGAAATCTGGTGGATGGGAATAAGAAAATTGTCTGCGGGGCTCCAAGTGACGATGGTAAAACAGATCCTACGGCGATTAATGTTGCAGATATCGGTACCTATAAAGATATTACCATTGGCAGTGACGGTAAAATCACCGGTCAGGCGACTACAGGCACAGACGCAGGAAAAGTAGTTACTCTTGCTACAATTGCGATCGCAAATATTCCCAACCCCTCTGGTCTTACGCAAGAGGGCGGCTCTTATTACAAAGCGGTCAGCAATACAGGCGATGCAACCTATTTTGCCCCGGGCAAAGGTGCCGCAGGTAAATTAGTCACCAGCGCGCTGGAATCCTCCAATGTGGATCTGGCGAATGAGTTTTCACAGATGATCATCACCGAGCGCGGATTTCAGGCAAACTCAAAAATCATCACGGTCAGCGATGAAATGCTTGAGGATCTCGTCAATTTAAAGAGATAGTTCAATGACTGCCGTTTCTGGGGCCGGCTGCGGTCTCAGAAACGGTCCGTTAGTTAAAAAAGGGGAATTGAGATGATAGATTTAACCAGCTTAAACGGTGTTTCGTTTGCCTTGAATTCAAACCTGATCGAGACGATAGAAAATATACCGGAAACAAAAATCACCCTGACCACGGGAAAATATTTTCTTGTTGCGGAGGAAAGGCAGGATATTATCGATAAAATCATTCATTACAATCGGCAGATATTTCAAAACACAGTTAAACTAATGGATTAACCTCAGCGGGATATTCCTGTATCAGGTATCTTATTCAAGGGAGTGTTTATGTGGATTTTACCAGTATCATAGGGCTGATTGCCGGCCTTGGATTGGTTATTTTCGGAATCGTTTTCGATCCCTCCGCCGGAATTATTTGGTCTACCATCAAAAATTTTATCGACGTACCAAGCATGGCAATTACTTTTGGCGGTGCGATTGCCGCTACCGTCATTGCATTCCCGATTACTTATTTCAAAGACATTCCGAAGCATATGAAAATCGTCGTTTCACGGAACAGGTACAATCCGCAGCAGTACATCGATACGATCGTGGACTACGCGCAGGAAGCCAGAAGAAAGGGCCTGCTTTCTCTGGAAGATAAGGCCAATCAGGAGCAGGACTCATTCCTCAAAAACAGCATCATGCTGATCGTCGACGCCATTGACCCGGCAAAGGTAAAGGAAATCCTGGACGACGAACTGGACGGGCTGGAGGACCGTCATTCCCATGCGTGGCAGTTCTACGAAAAGTTTTCCACCTTCGGCCCGGCATTCGGTATGATCGGTACCCTGATCGGACTGATCAATATGCTTGCCAATCTGGACATGAATGCGGACGGCGGCGCTACCAGAATGGCACAGGGAATGTCCACGGCGCTGGTGACCACTTTCTACGGGTCCATGATGTCCAACATGTTATTGACGCCGCTGGCCCACAAGCTGCATATGCGTCATGATGAAGAAATGGTGTGTAAGGAAATTGTTGTGGAAGGCGTTATGGCGATTCAGGCGGGGGATAACCCGAAACATATTGAGGAAAGACTGAACGCTTACGTGTGCGAAAAGAAGAGAATCGAATCCGGAAACAGAGGGCAGAGTCCTTCTCAAAGCATGTCCAGCGTGCCTGAAGGAAAAAAGCCAAAACGCAGTAAGAAGAAGTAACTTTGTTCAAAAACAGAAGCTGAGTTTCAGCGTATTTATATAAAAGCGGGGGTGTGAGAAAATGGCCAGAAAAAAAGCGGATCCCGGCGGCGGCGGCCCGAACTGGCTGGATACATATGCGGACATGGTAACGTTGCTGCTGACTTTTTTTGTGATGCTGTTTGCCATGTCGACCATGGACGCCACCAAATGGCAGAAGCTTGTAAAAGCTTTCTCTACCAATAAGCAGGCGACCGCTACTATGGAACAGGCCATACAGTCGGATGCCCTGAATTCTGACAGCGGCTCTTATTTCGATGCCGATGCCAGTGCCAGCAATGTGAGTTCCGAATCCGGACAGGGGGAAGAGGCCGGCAGCGGGGACGGAAGCGATCAGGTAACGGACTTTGACAGCCTGTACAAATATTTAAACGATTACGTCCATAAAAATGGCCTGCAGGACTCTGTGCAGGTACATAAAGGGGATAATTATACCTTTCTGACTTTTCAAAACAGCATCTTTTTTAACGGAGACAGCTCTGAACTGAGAGATGATGGGAAAAAGATCCTGGACTTTGTCTGTGACGGAATTAAAAATATTCCGGATCAGATCGGCGAAATCCGTTTCTATGGCCACACCGCCCGCGCGGGTAACTCAACCACCACCACCGCACAGGCTTTTGACCGCGCTTTGTCATCCGACAGGGCAAAAAATGTTTTGCTGTATGTCCAGTTGAAAAATATAATCGACCCGGCCAAAATGGTTTCAGAGGGCTATGGAGAATACCGCCCGATCGTACCGCATGACGGGACGGAAGCCACCCGTGCGAAAAACAGAAGGGTCGAAATTTATATTTCCAAAGCGGGGAAGGTCAGTTCCGTTTTGGATGAGGTTTATAAGGACATTGGGTCTGCCGACAGTAAAGGCACTGTAAGCAGCAAATGATCCGCTTGACAGTATTAAATTTTCCGTATGTCTGGTGTGCGGGGAATGGGAGGTTTTATGGCAGAGGTATTATCACAGAAGCAAATTGACGAATTGTTGGGCAATTTGCAGAGTGGTCATGTTAATTTTAATGAAATAGAAGAACAGACGACGGCTTCCAAGGTAAAAGAGTACGACTTTATGTCGCCTAAAAAGTTTACAAAGGAACAGCTGAAGCTTTTGGATAATGTTTTCGATAACTTTTCGAGGATGTTCAGCCTTCAGCTTGGCGGAATGCTCCGGTCGACCTGTCAGATGGAAATCCTGCAGGTCGAAGAGGAAGAGTATCGGGAGTTCAACAACGCTTTGGGTGATTCCATATTGGTCGCCATCTTCGGAATGCACAATGCCGAAAATAAAATAGACGATAAGCAGATATTGATCGAACTGTCGCGTCCCGTCTCCTTTTCCATCATGGACCGCATGCTCGGCGGCAACGGAACGGGTTACGAGATAGAAAGAGACTATACGGACATTGAGCTTTCGCTGCTCGAATATCTGTTTAAGCAGGTCAATCCTCTTTTAAATAACGCCTGGAGCAATTATATGGAAATCGATCATACCCTGGATATGATCGAAACCAATTCCCGGCTCATTCAGCTCATACAGCCGGATGAGGCGGTTGCGATTGTCGCGATCGAAATAACCCTTGAAAACCTGAAGGGAACGATGAATATCTGTTTGCCTGCTTCCTCTTTGGAAGAAGTATTTCGCTTTTTTAATTCCAAGTATGTCAAGCCGCCGAAAAAAGACGACCCCATGGTGGAGCAGCAGCGTAAGTCGGCGATTATGCATGGGCTGAAAAGCTCTCCGCTGACGGTGTGTGCAATATTAGGCAAAACGGAAATCAGCCTGAGAGAATTGCTGAATCTGCAGGTCGGCGATATCATTCCTCTCAATACGCAGGTAAACAAAGACTCTATTGTCCTGGAAGTGGAGAATTTGCCGTGGTTTACCGGCGTAATAGGAACGAAAAAGAAAAAATACGCAGTTAAAATTGACAAATCTCTGCAATAAACGATGAAAGGTGATTTCTATGGAGCCGAATAATGAAGAAACTTTTTCTCCTATGGAAATTGATGCGATAGGGGAGATACTGAATATCAGTTTAGGTTCGTCGGCGACTTCTGTTTCGGAAATGCTGGAACAGAGGGTCAATATAACGACGCCGCATGTTGAGATACAGCCTTCCTCCGAGGTCCATTTTGAATCCATGGAGCCGGCCGTTGCGGTCGAAATCAATTATGTCAGCGGCCTGAGCGGGAAAAACATCCTGATTCTGAAAGAGTCGGATGTAAAGGTCATTGTGGGGCTTCTGCTTCATACCGACTATTCCGATCAGGAATTTGTTATGGATGAGATGAGCATCGGGGCCATCTGTGAAGTAATGAACCTGATGATGGGCGCCTCCGCCACCGCTCTTTCCCAATTCCTGAACATGGCGATCAACATTTCCCCGCCGAATTCCTTCCAGATCGATAATTCCGAACAATTTAAAAGCAAATATTTCAGCAGCGACGAACTGGTTGTTTCCGTTAAATTCAATCTGATGATCGGGGATCTTGTCAACAGTGAATTTATCAGCTTAATGACAGTCAGCCTCGCGAAAGAAATTATTTCCTCCTTTAGCCTCGGTTCGCCCGCCCCGGAGGAAAAGCGTCCGCAGCCGACGCAGCAGCAGATGACCCAGCAGCAGCCAGCGCCTGCCCCGCAGCCGGAAACGCCCACAGCCCCCCAGACGCCGGCAGCGCCGAGAAGGCCCGAGCCGGTACAAACGGCGGCTCCGGAACCCGCCGCAAAACCGGAACCGCAGCCGGGTTATCAGCAGAATTACAACGTGGGAAGAATGGCCTATCAAAGCTTTGACGAAGCCGATTCGATCCTTACCAGCGATCAGAGCAGCAACCTGAACATGATCATGTCCGTCCCTCTTCAAATTACCGTGGAAATCGGCCGGATCAGAAAGCCCATCAAAGATATTCTGGATTTCACTTCGGGAACGATTGTGGAGCTGGATAAGCAGGCCGGTTCTCAGGTCGATATCTTTGTGAACGGCAAGCCGATCGCCAAGGGCGACGTCGTTGTGGTAGACGACTTTTACGGTGTCAGAATTACAGAAGTGCTGAGCAATAATGAAATCATGAAATTAATATAAAACGCCGTTAGGTGTAATTTTAGGAGGAACAGAAATGAGCAAGAAAATTATGTTGGTAGACGACGCGGCTTTTATGAGGATGATGATTAAAAATACTTTGCAGCAGAATGGCTATACGGAAATTGTCGAAGCGGAAAACGGGGAAAAAGCCATTACTGTCTACGCCTCTGAAAAGCCGGACCTGATTCTCATGGATATCACGATGCCCGTCATGGACGGTCTGGAATCCCTGAAGCATTTAAAGGAGCTGGACGCAAACGTCAAAGTGGTCATGTGCTCCGCCATGGGCCAGGAAGCAATGGTCGTCGAAGCTCTGAAACTGGGCGCAAAGGATTTTATTGTAAAGCCGTTCAAACCGGACCGCATCATGAAAACGGTAAACGGTATTTTAGGGTGATGGGGCCGACGGCTGGATAAAGGAGGAACCGTGTTGAATTTTGCTTGGGGCACTCTGCCGCTGCTCAGCTTTTTTTCAGATATCCTGCCGCTTCTGTTTTCCCTGATTGCGATTGTTTTAGTGCTGTACTTTTGCTATGCGTTCAGCAGATTCATGGCAAACAAGGTCAACAACGTTTCAAAATCGGGAAATATCAAGGTGCTGGAGCGGGTGGCCCTGACGCAGGACAAGGGGCTTGTTATTATTGAAGTCTGCAAACGGTACTATCTGGTAGGTTTTGCAAACAACAACATCGAGATTCTGAAAGAACTGGATGAAGCGGAATTGAACATCCCCGGACCTTTGCAGAAGGATACCTTTCGTAATGTTTTGAATTCGACGCTGAAAAGCAGATGGGATGTGAAAATAAGCGATGCAATATTCAGAAGAGCCGATAAAACGGAAGACTCCGAAGACAAAAAAGAAAAAAAGTAAGCTCGGTAAAAAGGCTCTGATTCTGATTACGGTCTCTCTTGTGCTGATTTTTCTGCTCCCGGTCGGCGCTTCCGCGGCGTCCGTCAATGTCGATGTGAACGGCAAAGGAATGGACACGCTGGAAATTATCGAAATGTTTACGGTCCTTGCCCTTGCGCCTTCCATTCTGATTATGACGACCTGCTTTACCAGGATTATCATTGTCCTCTCTTTCCTGCGCAACGCGCTGGGGCTGCAGCAGACTCCCCCGAATCAGGTGCTGATCGGGATCGCACTATTTCTGTCGCTCTTTATCATGAATCCTGTGCTGAATGAAGTGAATACGCAGGCGTACCAGCCTTACAAGGAACAGAAAATCACGCAGGAGGAGTTCCTGCATAAGGCGGCCGTCCCAATGAAAAAATTTATGCTCAAACAGACAAAAAAAGAGGATTTGAACCTGTTTATCAATCTTTCCAAAGCAAAGGAGGTCAAGTCGGTCGACGAGCTGTCCATTACGGTAGTGATTCCCGCGTTTATGACCAGTGAACTGAAGCGGGCGTTTACAATCGGATTCCTGCTTTTTATTCCTTTTTTGATTATCGATCTGATTGTGGCAAGCACGCTGATGTCGATGGGCATGATCATGCTTCCTCCGGCGATGATCTCGCTGCCGTTTAAGCTGCTGCTTTTTGTGCTTGTGGACGGGTGGGGACTCCTGTTCAAAACGCTGGCGGCCAGCTTCAATCTGTAGCTTGGCTCAAATAACTGTGGGAGGATGCAGACATGTCAACATCGCAAATCACGGAAGTGATACAGGCTGCAATGGTTGCGGCGCTCAAGCTGTCCGCGCCCATTCTGATTGCCAGTGTCTTACTGGGACTGATCGTATCCATCTTTCAGGCGGCCACGCAGATTCACGAGCAGACCCTTACCTTTGTTCCCAAATTGGTGGCCATCGCGCTGATCCTGATGATTCTGGGACCGTGGATGATGGAAACCATGAATGATTTCACCGTCTACATATTCAGCCTGATAACAAAATTAAATTAAATCAGCCTCTTTTCCAGAACGGCAGGAAGGTGTGGTCATAAACGAAAAATGGAATTGAATTATGATTTTACTCTTCTGCTTTTTATTTTCATGAGAATGTCCGGCTGCATTCTGTTCAATCCCATTTTGGGAAGAAAAAATCTTCCGGTTATTCTCAAAGTCGGTCTCACCCTGATGCTTTCGGTTTTTTCCTATCACCTGGTTCCCGCCCAGACCATGGAAATCCCTTCTTTTCTGGTCCTGTCCGTCAGCCTGCTGAAGGAACTGCTGATCGGTTATATGGTGGGGTATGTCATCCAGCTGTTTCTGTCGGTCATGCTCATCAGCGGCGAAAATATGGACATGCAGATCGGTATTTCCATGTCGAAGATCTACGACCCGCAAAGCAACGTATCCATGCCTCTTTCCGCGTCGTTTATCAATACGATGTTTATTCTGATCTTTTTCGCTGTAAACGGCCATCTGACCCTGATTCAGATTTTTGTGAAGCTGTGCGTCATGGTTCCCTACGGTTCCCTTCATTTTGAACCGGTCATGTACCAGCCGCTCATCAACCTGTTTTCCCTCATCCTGGTGTACGCGGTGAAAATGTCGCTGCCCGTCCTTGCGGCGGAGCTGATTACCGAGATCGCTGTGGGCCTGGTGATGCGGGCTGTTCCCCAGATCGACGTTTTCGTCATCAATATCCAGCTGAAAGTAATCCTTGGGTTCGTTATCATCATCATTATGGCGCCGCCTCTGGCGTCTTTTCTTGAAAAACTGATTTTACTCATGTTTGACAATATCAATCAGGTGTTTCAGGCATTGCTGTAGCTTCCGGCTCCGTTCGGATCTGATTTTAGGGGGGATGATATGGCAGACAGCAGCAAGACCGAAAAAGCGACCCCGAAAAAAAGGGAAGACGAACGAAAAAAAGGCAATATTTTTCAAAGCAGCGACGTAATCAGCGCACTGTCCATTCTGTCGCTTTTTCTGATTTTAAAGATGCTTTTTCCCTTTATCTATCATTCTCTTTCCCTTTTCCTTTCCCGGTATATTGCCTATGCAAAGACGATTCCGGTGCTTACGGCCGAATTTGCAATGGACGTGGCCAAAGATGCGCTGATCGCTCTTTTTTCACTGGCCGGGCCGATGATGCTCACCGCCATAGCGGTCGGTGTGATCGCTACCGGGGCGCAGACCAGATTTAGGGTGTCCAAAGAGAACCTGAAAATGAAGTTTTCCAGGATCAGCCCCCTGCAGGGAATCAAACGGATGTTCTCCATCCGTTCCGTTACCGAACTGGTCAAAGCCATGCTCAAAATTTCCGTTATTTTTTACATCCTGTACTCGTCGTTCATGAACATTGCAAAATATTTTACGAAGCTGATGTTCGAAGATATTTTCGATGCCGTGCAGTTCATCCTGAATTCCATCATGGACATTGTCATACAGCTTTCCATGGTTTTTATTTTGATCGCCGCCTTCGACTATCTGTACCAGTGGTGGGAGTATGAGCGGAATATTAAAATGTCCAAGCAGGAAATCAAGGAAGAGTACAAGCAGATGGAGGGCGACCCGCAGATTAAAGGACAGATCAAGGAACGGCAGCGCAAAATCTCCATGCAGAGGATGATGCAGCAGGTGCCGACTGCGGATGTGATCGTCAGGAACCCGACCCATTTTGCCGTAGCGCTCAAATATGATATCGAAAAAAACAGCGCCCCGATTGTGGTTGCCAAAGGGCAGGATCACGTTGCGCTGAAAATTATAGAGATCGCGGAGAAAAACCATATCCCGATGACGGAAAATGTACAGCTCGCAAGGGCCTTATACAAAACGGTTGATGTCAACCGGGAAATTCCGGAGGAATATTATGTGATTCTTGCTGAAATTATGGCCTGGGTATATTCATTGAAAAAGGAGATGAGGTGATATTGAAGGTCCTCGATAATATCGTAGCAATTTTTGTCATCCTCATAGTCGGATTTATCATCATTCCGCTGTCTCCTTTTTTGCTGGATATGATGTTTATCATAAATATTACGATCTCCGTTATGATTTTGCTGATGACCATGTACGTGAAGGACGCGCTCCAGTTTTCCGTCTTTCCGTCTATGCTGCTCATTACCACACTGTTCCGCCTGGCGCTGAACATTTCTTCGACCAGGCTGATTCTTACCCAGTCCGGAAAAGCCGGACAGGTGATTGAAACCTTCGGCAGCTTTGTGCTGAAAGGAAACGTCATCGTCGGTTTCATCGTCTTTCTGATTATCGTCATTGTCAACTTTCTGGTCATTACCAAAGGCGCGGAACGTGTTTCCGAGGTTTCCGCAAGGTTCAAGCTGGACGCGATGCCGGGAAAACAGATGGCGATCGACGCGGACCTGAGCTCCGGGCTGATCGATGAATCGACGGCACGCCAGCGCCGGACGGATATCCAGCGCGAGGCGGAGTTTTACGGGGCCATGGACGGCGCCACCAAGTTTGTAAAGGGCGACGCGATCGCCTCCATCATCATCACGTTTATCAATTTTATCGCCGGTACCGTGATCGGCATGGTTCAGGGCGGCAGTACCTTTCAGGAGGTGCTGAATGTCTATTCGATTGCGACCGTCGGCGACGGCCTTGTATCGCAGCTTCCCGCGCTGATGATTTCCGCCGCGACCGGCATGATCGTTACGCGCGCGGCGTCCGATTCCAGCCTGAGCATGGACGTTTCGCGGCAGTTTTTTTCCCATCCCGTCGTTATGATCATCAGCGGCTGCACCCTGATCGGCCTTTGCTTTATCCCCGGTATGCCTGTCCCGCAGATTCTGATCGTGGCGGTCGGTATGCTGTTTGCCGGATTCAACCTCCGGAAGAGGAACGAGCTTGCGGCGGCTGTGGCCGCCAAGGCCGAGACGGCCCGCACGGCAACACAGCAGCAGGCGGACGACACGGATTATTTCAAAAATATCGACAATATCTACGACCTGCTGAAAATCGACGTCATTGAAATGGAATTCGGCTACAGCCTGATTCCGCTGGTCGACGAAAACAGCGGCAGCAGCTTTATTGAACGGCTGGTTACCTTCCGGAAGCAGTTCGCAGTGGATATGGGAATCGTCATTCCGGCCGTGCGGTTAAGGGACAACGGCACGCTGAATCCCAACCAGTATGTGATCAAGATCAAGGGCGAGGAAGTCAGCCGCGGCGAAATTCTGGTCGACTATTACCTTGCATTGGACCCGGGCAACCTTACCGGAACCA
Organism: Caproiciproducens sp.; assembly: GCF_053840905.1. Classification (NCBI taxonomy): domain Bacteria; kingdom Bacillati; phylum Bacillota; class Clostridia; order Eubacteriales; family Acutalibacteraceae; genus Caproiciproducens; species Caproiciproducens sp. Next base: position 26,469 of record NZ_JBNLXQ010000015.1, on the reverse strand, counting down.
TCGACGGCATAGAGACCATTGAGCCGGCCTACGGCATCCCAAGCAAGTGGATCACCCGGGACAAGAAGGAAATGGCTGAAATTTACGGCTATACCGTGATCGACCCGCTGTCCGTGGTGGTAACGCACCTTTCCGAAACCGTCAAGAAATATGCGCATGAGCTGCTCTCCAGACAGGACTTGAACCAGCTGCTGGAAAACGTCAAAAAGACCGGTTCCACCATTGTGGACGACGTGATCCCCAATCAGATTACCTTCGGCGGCCTTCAGAAGGTTCTGTGCAACCTGCTGAAGGAGGGCGTTCCCATCAGGGATATGGAAACCATTCTGGAAACGATTTCGGACAACGCCTCCACTGTCCGCGACCTTGAGGTCCTGACCGAATACGTGCGGCAGGCCCTGAAGCGCACGATCACCCGCAAGTGGTCCGACGGCGGCCAGATCAGGGTGATTACGCTGGACAGCGAGGTCGAAAGGCTGATTATCAATTCCATCAGCAAAAACGATCAGGGCACCTATCTTTCGCTTGACCCCCAGTCCACGCAGAAGATCATATCCAAGCTGATGGAGTGTATCACAAAGGTCAAGGATGTCATCAATATTCCGATTGTACTGACCTCCCCGCTGGTCAGGATCTATTTCAGCAAAATGCTGGAGCAGTTTTATCCCAACGCGGTGGTTCTTTCGTTTAACGAACTGAATTCCAATGTCCAGATCCAGGCGGTTGCCAATGTTACATTGGAATAAACAGAGGATCCCATGATCAATTTTAGGCTTGAAAGGAGGGGGCGGCTGCGGTGAAGAATACGGAAACGGAGAAGATAGGGGCAGCGGAGTTATGGACCAGGTATCGTCAGACAAGAAACACCGACCTGCGGAATATGCTTGTTGTTCAGTACAGCTATATCGTGAAGTGCATAGCGTTGAAAACAGTCGGTCGCTACCAGTATTTCAACTATATGGACGATATCGTCAATGAGGGCCTGATCGCTCTTCTGGATGCTGTGGAGAAATTTGATTTTGAAAAAAAAGTGAAGTTTGAAACCTATGCTTCCATTAAAGTGCGCGGCGCCATGATCGATTACATACGCAAACAGGACTGTTTCCCCAGAAGGCTCAAACGCATCGCCAAAAATATCAGCGAGGCGGAGAACATGCTCAACCACCGGCTGGGGCGCAATCCTACCGATCAGGAAACCGCGGATTTTCTGCAGATCAGCCTGCCGGACTATGAAAAGATGCAGGCGGAAACCTGCGTGCTCAATATGCTTTCCTTTGAAGAGATGATCTATGAAAAAGGCGTTGAAAATATTCAGGTCAGCCAGTCGGGGGACTCGATTCACGGGCCGGAGCAGGTTGTGGCGGAAAAAGAGCTGCAGGCCGTGCTTGCGAAGGACATCGAACTGCTCAATGAAAAGGAACAGGTGGTTATTTCGCTGTATTACAAGGAACAGCTGAAAATCAAGGAAATCTCCAGCGTGATGGGGATCAGCGATTCCAGAGTGTCGCAGATCCATTCCAGCGCGCTGAGAAAGCTGAAAAAATCTCTGGCGGAATACCTGAATCAATAGAATGTAGGAGGAAACAGCCATGGTCAGAGGATTTTACGCGCTTGGTTCCGGGATGCTGACACAGAGCAGGATCCTGACCGGCGTCAGCAACAATTTGGCAAATATCGAAACGCCGGGGTACAAGAAGAAGGAAGTCACCGCCTCCACATTCGGCAGCATGGTGATTAACCGCGTCGATTCGCAGAAAACGCCCATCGGCACCATGAGTTTGATTACGGCGGCGGATAAAACCAACGTGATTCATTCCGAGGGCACCCTCAAGAATACGGAGCGTCCGCTGGATTTTGCCATCCAGGGAGAGGGCTTCTTTGCGGTACAGGGGGCGAACGGAACGGTCTACACGCGCAACGGCAGCTTTAACGTTGACGCGGAAGGATATCTTGTTCTGGACAATGTCGGCCGCGTAATGGGCCAGAACGGCCCCATTCAGATCGGCACCGACCAGTTTACCGCCGACGCGCAGGGAAACCTGACGGTCGGAGGAAATGTTGTCGACAAAATCGCCGTTTACGGTTTTGACGATTATAATAACCTTCGGATATCCGGCGACGGAATGTTCACGGGTACCAATGCGGCGCTGGTACAAAATCCGGAGATCATGTGGAAGACGATAGAAGGCTCCAACGTGAACGCAGCCGAGGAAATGACGGACGCTCTTTCGGCCCAGCGCAATCTGCAGACCTGTTCCCAGGCGATCAAGATGTACGACCAGGTTTTGTCGGATGCCGTCACCAATATCGCCAAAATATAATTTGCCACAGGAAGGGTGGATGAACGATGATCAGTTCTTTTTATACCTCGGCTACCGGAGCCATTAACCTGCAGTCCGGCTTTGACGTCACGGCAAACAACATCGCAAACGTGTCTACGGTTGGCTACAAGCCTTCCAGCGCCTCCTTTGCGGACTTGATTTATACCAATATCCACGCGGAACCGGGGGCAGACAGTCAGCTGAAAAGCGGCCACGGCACGAAGGTGGAAAAAACCGACACCCTCTTTAACGAGGGCGGGCTCAGACAGACGGGACGCGCTCTTGATTACGCGCTGGTAAACCCCAACAATTATTTTGCGGTGGAGTCCAACGGGGAAATAAACTATACGCGCAACGGAAATTTCCATCTTTCGGTGGAAGACGGAGCCAGTTATCTGGTTTCTTCGGACGGCGGCTATGTGCTGGATGCCAACGGCGGCCGGATCGCCATGGAAAGGGAAGAGGATACTCCGGACATCGGAGTCTTTTCCGTGAAAAATGAGGACGGGCTTGTCCGGTCGGGGAACACCTGTTTTCAGCTGAGCGGCCTTTCCGGCGCGGCTTCCGCTGTCACCGACCCGGAACTGAAAAAAAGCTATCTGGAGGATTCCGCCGTGAATATCGCGGATCAGATGACCTCCGTCATCGAGCTGCAGAGGGCTTTTCAGTTTAATTCCAAAATGGTGCAGCTTTCGGATGAAATCATGCAGACTGTAAATTCTTTGAGGTAAAGCGGGTTATCTCAAAATCTGGGGAGGAGTCATGAAATGAGTACAGAGTCCGGTTCAGACCAAATCAATATCCATGCGGAGAATGCGAATCAGGAAAAAGAGGAACAGCCGCCCCGGATCGACGTCAGGGTATCCATGGACAATATGGCGGCGTACCTGAAAGTCAAACCGGCGTATTCCGGACAGAAAATCTCCTATGAGGCTGTGGGCGCCGCTTTGGCTCAGCAGGCAATCACTTACGGCGTCTGCGAAGAGCAAATCCGCCTTTTCTGTGAGGAGGAAAGGTTCTATTCCGAGATGCTCTGCGCGAAGGGTACCTATCCCGTTGACGGCACCGACGGCTTTATTGATTATTTCTTCAACACCAGTACGGATTATAAACCAAAGGAAAGGGAAGACGGGACGATCGACTTCCGCGATTTGGACATTGTAAAAAATGTGGAAAAGGATACGGTCCTCTGTACGATTACGCCGCCGAAAGACGGTACGGACGGCACGGATATTTTCGGTCGGTCGGTTCCCTTTAAGCCGGGGCGCTTTCCGGCCTTGCCCACGGGAAATAATACGCTTGTTTCGGAAGACCGCCTGAGCCTGATTGCCGGTGTGGATGGATGCATCGAGTACAAAAACTCGTCCGTCAATGTCAGCGAGGTTTTTTATGTGCGGGGCGATGTGGACAGCGCTTCCGGCAACATCAACGCGATTGGTTCGGTGGTGGTTATGGGCGATGTGAGAGAGGGCTTTTCCGTCAAGGCGGGAAAAGACATTTCCATTCGCGGAATGGCCGAGGGGGCTTTGATAGAAGCGCAGGGGACCATCTCTATTTCCAACGGGATGAACGGAATGGGGAAGGGGACTTTGAAAGCGGGCGGAAATATCGTCGGCAAGTATTTTGAAAATTCGATTTTAATTTCTGAAAATGATATTTACGCGGATATCCTGATGAACTGTAAGGCGACCGCAGAGGGTTCCATCGTTTTGAAAGGACGCAGAGGTTCCCTGATCGGCGGCAGCTATCAGACCGGGCAGAAAATAGTTGTCAAAAATATCGGAGCGCCGTCCTATACGACGACGCAGGTGTCGATCCAGTCCAAACAGCTTAACGATAAGCTTGTAATCGGAAAAGAAGAAAACAGTTTGGAACAGCTGGAACATCAGCGGTCGCAGGCTCAGAATGAACTCGAGGAATTTCAGAAAAAAATTACGGAGCTGACTGCTCTGGGCGGCAGGGACGATTCAGGAAGAGAAAACCTGATGGTGAAGGCCGCCTTAATGAAAAAAATCCAGCTGGGGGAAGCGATCAAAGCCATCGATGCGAAAATTCAGAAGCTGAAAGAAACCAAAAACCAACTGTCGGACTACAAAATTGTTGGGACAAGCATTATCTATATCGGGACAAAGATGACGATCGGGCCATTTATCGTGAATATCAACAACGACTACAGCAATACAAAATTCTACGCGGGTCCGGAAGGAATTGTTTCCGCCCCGGTCCTTCTTTCCGACCTGCCCTGATTTTCTTTTGATAAGCCTCCAAATAAAACCGCACACTGGATGCTTATTTCTGCTACAGCCGAAGTGCGGCGGTACGGAGTGTATGATGTCCATTCAAAAGCTTGAGCAACTGAATGAAATGCACATTGATGTTCTAAAGGAAATCGGCAATATCGGGGCCGGAAATGCCGCTACATCCCTGTCGAAAATGCTGGACACGGAAGTAAACATGACGACGCCGGTCGTCAAGATTCTGGATATCTCAGAAGCCGCGAATTTGCTGGGCGGCCCGGAAAACGTGGTCATCGGCATTTTGTCAAAGCTGAAGGGCGACATCGAAGGGATCATGATGTTCATCATTGAGCAGGATTTCGGGAAATCCATCCTGACTTCCCTGCTGGGCGTTCAGGAGGTCAGCTGTGACCGGCTGTCCGATATGGAGCTTTCCGCCATCTCGGAAATCGGAAATATCATGATCGCGTCGTATACGGGTTCCATCGGAACGCTTTCGTCAATGAACCTGAAGACCACCGTACCCGCGATCACTGTGGATATGGTCGGCGCTCTCCTCAGCGTACCGGCCATAGAAATGGGCTCTGTTTCGGATAAAATTATCTTTATTGAAGATGATTTTTTAAGCGGCAGCGACAATGTTACGGCAAACATGTTGCTGGTGCCTTCTATTGAGTCCCTGAATAGATTAATGGAGAAGTTAGGTATTCAACTATGAGTGAAACGTTTACGATCGGGATATCGGATATGAAGGTTGTCAGAAGTACGAACTCGCTGGTGACTTACGCGCTTGGTTCCTGTGTGGGAATCTGTTTATACGATCCGGTAATGAAAACAGGGGGGTTGGGACATATCATGCTCCCAACCTACCCGGTTAACAATCCCAAAGAAAACCGCTTCCGCTTTGCGGACACCTGTATTCCGGAAATGCTCCTTCAAATGGAAAAGCTGGGCTGCAACCGCCGGCGGATTACGGCTAAGATTGCCGGGGGAGCAAAAATGTTTGAGGTTGCGGATGATTCCAGTTTCGGCAATATCGGCCAGCGCAATGTTTCGGAGGTTAAAAATACCCTGAATAAGCTGCAAATCAGGATTTGTGCGGAAGATACGGGACTGAACTACGGCAGGACAGTCTATTTTTATACAGAGGACGGCAGGATGGTGGTCAAATCTTTCTCCAACGGGATCAAGACATATTAATCCGAATGAACACAATGGATAAAGAACAAAGGTTTTCTTTCAAGCGGATTGAAAGAAAACCTTTGTTCTTTATCGCAATTTATTTGATGCTTTGAAACATGCCGTCCTGTCCCTCGGTTCGGCGGCCCTGATTGATCTTTTCTCTGAGTTCGTCACACCGCTTCCGGAGTTTTCCGCGGGCAGACTGATCCAGCACAGCCGCTTTCTGCAGGATAAAATGATACTCTTTGGAGAGCTTCAGGGTATGCCGTTCCTCTTCGCTTCCGCAGTCCTCTTCCGTTCCTTTCCCGTTCAGGAGCTCTGTCACGCGTTCCCGCTGCTCCGGCGGGAGTTCTGCGGTCAGCCGGCCGATCAGGTCGTTGCATTTATTGATACGGTCAATAAACACGCCGCGCTGTTCCAAAAGACCGTCCAGCTGGATATCGTCCTGCGTGCAGCGCAGGTCGATTTGTTTTGTCAGGTCCCAGATTTGAGTCAGTAAGATCACTTTTTGGTCAAGGCAGGCAATGATATTTTCTGTTGGCATAAGTCCTCCGCAGGGCAGGGGTGTCAAACCCCGTTGTTTTTATTCATATGGCTCAGCTTTTCCGCTTCTTCCCACGTATCCCGCATTTGCTCCACCAGCGGTACCAATTCATCCAGTACGGCGGCGTCGCGTTTGACTTCCGCTTTGATGATCTCCTGATTGAAGAAATAGTACAGATCATATAAATCATGGGTGATTTCGTAATTCCAGTCCAATACAGAAGAGAGGTAGCTGAAGATCCTCTTGCTTTTTCCGGTACACTTTTCAGCCGTGGCGTAGTTCTTGTCCTTCAGCATCATAGAGCCGTAATGGAGGTTCTTTAACGCTTCGTTCAGCAAGGTGACCAGCTGTTCTCCTTTGGACATGGTGTTGATGGATTGCTCCTTATACTGCATAATCGGATTGCTCTGCATGATTTTCATCCTCCTGCGGGTTTGATTCTATCGGGGCTGTCAGCTTGAGGTGCCGGTAAAGAACAGGGCGGCCTGGGAATTCATGTTGCTCAGATACTGTTCCAGCCGGGTGAATTTCGCGTAATATTGTTCCTGCTGTGTTTCAAGAAGCGTTTTCAGCTCCTTGATTTTCGTGTTATAATCGGTTACCGCTTTTGTCAGGGTGCTGTTGTCTACCTTGGTACTGTTGTCCACACCGGCTTTGGCAATCAAGATGCCGTCGCCGCCGGTGGTCTTGATATTTTTATTGATGACGCTCTGCATCCGGACTGCAATGCCGTCCTCGCCGGTGAACAGCGAAGCTACTTTGTCCGGGTTGTTGTTCAGGGCGTTCTTCAGCGTATCTTCGTCGATTGTCAGCTGGCCGTTGGCGGAATAATCGTTGGCCTTGGTCGCGATGCCGATCTCATAAAGAGCGGCTTTCATCGACGCGACCTGATCCGTCATGGAGCTGCGCAGATCAACACTCAGATTGTTCAAAATGGAATCGCCGTTTAAGATCCCCTTTTTCGCCTTTGCTTCCCAATTCTTGATTTCATCCTCGCTCATGTCCGCCTTCTGCGCGTCCGTCAGAGGATTATAGGTTTCGTCCGTATCCTTGCGCTCGCTGACCTTATCGTTGCACAGCTTGATAATCGCGTTGTAATCCTCCACAAAGCTTTTGATTTTGTCGTACAGATCGTCCGTCTGGTTGTTGACGGAGAATGTGATAGGCTTTTCTACAGTGGAGTCCATTTCTGCAAGCAATTCAAAGTCGACGCCGTCCAGCGTGAACTTGTTTTCCGATCGCGTGATTGTAATCGCGTTTGCCGGGTTGCCGTCAAAGCTGACGGTCATGACCGCGTCCTGTGCCTTTTGCAGAGTATAATCCTCGGTGCTTTCACTCGCGCCCTTTGGCGGTACGGTCCCGAAAAGCACCGCGGCAAGGTTGCCGTCGCCGACCTCTTCAATGTCCACGCGGCTGCCGCTGCCGCCGTTCTTGGCGGTGACGCTGAACGTATCGTTGACGCTGGAGTAGGTAATGGTTACGTTGGCCTGCGCGTCGTTATTGATGGTTTTGAGAATGGTATTGATGGTATCGGTACTTTTAAAGGTAAAGGTCTTGTCGTTGATGGTAATGCCGTAGGTACCGTCCGCAGAAGACGCGACCAGAGGGGTCGCCAGGTTTTCCTGCACGTCCTCCAGATCCTTGTTGGTGTTCAGGCGGTTCGTTTCGCCCGCGTAAATCCCCAGCGCCCCGGTTTTCCCCAGAATGCCGGACACGTCGCTCGATTCAATCGCAATGATAGAGGTGCTGCTCGCCGCTTTGAAATTCAGGGCTTTTGTATCGGGATCGTAAGTAACCTGAAATTTGCTGTTTCCGTCGGTGTCCTTTCCGTAGGACGCCGTCAGGGAGTTCTGAATATATTCGGCAAGCTTTTCAGGCGTGGAATACAAGCCTTTCTGGTTATCGCTCTCTTTAAAGGTGATGTATTTATCGACTCCGTCCAGGCTGACCGTCAGGGTCGAGCCGGCAAGGGAATCGCCCAGATAGCTGCTTACCAGCCTTTCGCGGTCATAGGTACCGGTGATGGCGATGGAACCGTCTTCCTGCTTCAGGCCAAGGCCCTGCAGCAGGTTCTGGCTTCCGCCCGTGATGCTCAGACCATCCGTGGTGCCGTCCGTTTTCGTAAACGACACGGCGCCGTCGGTCCCTACCGTGACATTCAGCTTACCGTTCAGATTGGAATTGGAACGGATCGCTTCCTCAAGGACTGTCTGCACGCTTTTCGTACCCAGCGAAGGATCGGCGGAAACAGCCGTGTCGGAGGGGATGGTCAGCGTATAGGCATTGCCGTCGATTTCGATGTCCAGCGTGGAACCGGAAGCCAGCGTGCTTTTAAAGAAGCTGTCCGTATTGGTGTCTCCGCCCTCGATCGCGGTGCTGTCGGAGGTATCCTTAGATAACCCCAAGCCATTTAAAAGGCTGTCGCTTCCCGCTGTTATTTTAATATCCGCGCTGGAAGAGCCTGTTTTCGCCAGGGTGACTTTTTCACCGACAACGGCAAATTCGATATTACCGGCCAGCCCGTCCGTTTTGGCGACCTTCGCGTTCAGAGCGTCCGTAACCTTTTTGATATCGTCGCCCTGCGCGAACGTAAAATCGCTGTCCAGAGCAAGCTGATAATCCTTGCCGTCGTAATTGACCGTAATGGTGGAACCCGCAACCGTGCCCGGCCGCCAGACGTCGCTCACGGCGCCGGAAATCGTCTGATCCGTCACCTTGTACTTTGAAGAGAAACCGGCCTGCTGCGCGAGCTGCGTAATCCCGGTCACAACCATATTCTTAGCGGCGCTTGCGCTTCCGCTGACATTTAAAAAGGAAGAGGTATTCTTGATGGATGTCGAATTGAAAAAGGCCGCGTTCAGAATGCTGGAGCTGCTGGTGGCCGAGGAAAAATATTTGGACTGAAACTCCTGCAGGGCTGTGGTGACTTCCCTGTAGGACTGCTGCCTCCAAAGGGCAATTTGTTTTAATTGTCCCTGTTTGTCTATTTTGCTCTGCGTTCCCGAGGTCAGCTGTTTGACCAGGGTGTCCGTATCCAGGCCCGATACCAGACCGCTCAGGCGCTTGGATGAAGTCGAAGTTGCATTTAAGGAAGATGCAAGACTCGATGATGCTGTACTGATCATAATTTACCTCCTGACAGAAAAGGCCTTCCATAGTAACCTCTTTGTCTTATATATCGTATGAAAAACCTAAAAAATTAGGAAAAGCATAAAATTATCTTTAAAGAAGCACTTTCTTTTGACGATATATATCGTAATATGGTATGATAGAAATGCTTGAGTACAATTGCTTCGAATTTGAAGATATAAAGGGGATGGTATGGAATATGACTTTTGTTCCGATTGACAAATTGAAGGCGGGAATGATTCTGGACAGAGACATCTATCTGTTTAACAGCATCACTTCAAAAATCATTATGCTGCGATGCGGGCAGATGTTGACACAGGCATATATTGAAAAACTGCACGAATTCGATATTCTTGGCGCCTATATTCATACCGGTCAGGAGAACGAACGAACGATCACCACGGCGCAATCATATGTCAGGCAGCCGATCAAAAGGGAGCTGCGTCAGGAAGCCCTTATCAATATCCATCAGGTATACGACATGTTCAACCAGGTAGCACAGAAAATTAACGTCAGCAGCATCAACCAGACGATGAATATTTCCAAAAAGCTTGTCAACTCATTAAGATGTAACGTAGAGGCTAAAATCAGTATCGCAAATTTGAAGATGTATGACGATTATACATATAACCATTCTTTGGGAGTCTCCATCCTTTCCATCGCCATTGGGCTGGAGCTGGGGCTGAAAACACAGGATCTGTATGACCTCGGCCTGTGCGCCCTGCTTCACGATATCGGAAAAATGGCGGTGCCTATCTCCATTATTGCAAAGCCCTCCAAACTGACGGAGGAAGAGTTCAATATAGTCAAGCAGCACCCCGCCAAGGGAGCGGAATTCTTTTTAAAGCACCATCTGGCCAACAATATAATCTGCGCCGGCGTGCTTACGCATCATGAAAAGTATGACGGGACCGGTTACCCCAACGGCCTTTCCGGCGACGATATCCCCCTGTTCGGAAGGATTATTTCCGTAGCCGATGTTTACGATGCTTTGACCTCTTTCAGACCGTACCGAAAGCCGTCGACCCCGGCGGAAGCGATCGAATATATCATGGGTTCCAGCGGCATCGCGTTCGACCTCGCCATTGTGCGGGCGTTCCTGAACAAGGTCGCCCCTTACCCGATTGGCTCATGCGTCAAGCTGAGCAACGGAGAGCTTGCCATTATTGTCAGACAGAACGATTATAATCCGTCCAGGCCGGTGATCCGCCTTTTCGATAAGCCGGACGTCCTGATGGATTTGTGCATGCAGCGCGACGTACAGAATATCGTTATTGAAAATATCTGTGATGTAAAAACAGCGGAAGATTATTGAGCGGAAAGCGGGGAGGGCATCAGACCATGGTCTGATGCCCTCCCCGCATAGAAAAGCTGAATCGCTTAGTATTTCGGGAATGAAAAATCCTGTCCGACCGCCATATCCAGCACAGGCTGTGTATCGGCGGACTTCGGAATTTCGCCGTCCGCGTCGGCTTTGACGTGGAACTGGCCGACCAGCTTTTTCAGATTCCGCGCGTGACCGGACATCTCCTCGCTTGCCGCCGCACTCTGTTCGGCGGTGGCGGAATTGGTCTGGACCACAGCGGAAATCTGATCCACGCCCAGGGTGACCTGGCTGATTGCGGTCGCCTGCGCGTTGGAAGCTTCTGAAATGCTGGTGATCAGATTGGTGGATTTCAGGGTCGCCTGAATGACGTCGTTCAGGGTGGACGCGGTGGCGTCCGTAATTTTCTTGCCTTTTTCGACTGCCGAAAGCGAATTTTCAATCAGGGCAGTGGTGTCCTTGGCCGCGTCCGCGCTCTTGCTCGCAAGATTGCGGACTTCATCCGCGACGACGGCGAAGCCTTTTCCGGCCGCGCCGGCGCGGGCCGCTTCCACGGCAGCGTTCAGCGCGAGGATATTGGTCTGGCGCGCAATATCGTCGATGGTTTTAATGATATTGCTGATCTTGGTGGACGACTCGCTGATCTCGCTCATCGCCTGCAGCATCTGGTTCATTTCGTTAGAAACGCCATGAATTTTAGTTTCTGCTTCGGTAGAAGCCCTGTTCGCTTCCGCCGCGTTGGCGGCGTTCTGTTTTACCTGTTCTGAAATTTCGGTGATGGAGGCCGACAGCTCCTGAATGGAGCTGGCCTGTTCGGTGGCGCCCTGCGCCAAAGCCTGGGCCGCGCTTGCAACCTGCACGGAGCCGCTCGTGACCTGATCGGCGGAACGGTCGATTTGAACCATGTAAGTGTTCAGCTTGGAGGAAATATTTTCAAGCGCCGTCCTGATTTCCGCGAAATCGCCTTGAAAATCGCGGGAAATTTGAATATCGAAATTGCCGTTTGCCATTTCGCCCAGGGCTTCCGTGATTTCGCTGATGTTTTGTTTCAGCTCCGAGGTGGTACTGGAAAACGCTTTTGCCAGGTTGCCGATTTCATTTTTTGACTGGTACTGAATGTCCACCTTCAGATTTCCCCGGGCCATCTGGTCGGCGGCCTGCGTCAGCTCCGTAAGCGGACGGCGGATACCGGCCGAGACGAGCTTCGCAACAAGGATTGACAGGAAGCAGGCTGCCGCAATCAATCCAATGGCCAGCGGGAAAAGGGCACTGGATTTCAGGTACAGATAAACCGCGGCTCCGCTGCAGACGATGGACAGCACCGTCACCGCGGCAAATGAAAACATCAGTTTTCTTGAGATTTTCAGATTGTTCAATCGCATTTTTATAATTCCCCTCTAGTATTTATTCTGCTTCTGCTTTTGCGGCGTTGCTGACAATTTCAATTTCTTTCTCATTCAGTATTTTGCTGGTGTCCAGCAGCATGACGACTTTGTCGTCCACCTTCCCGATACCGGTCAGATACGCCGTGGTACGATCCTTGGACATCCTTGGGGCGGGTGAAATATTCTCGTCGCCGATGGTTGTAACCTCGTCGACGGAATCCACGATGAACCCGATATGGGTCTCCTCGATTTTCGTTACGATAATACAGGTGTGCTCGTCGTATTCCACTTCTTCTTTTTTAAATCTCAGGCGTACGTCTATCACAGGGATGATATCGCCGCGGAGATTGATGACTCCCTTGGCGTAGCCGGGAGAGTCGGGGATGGGTGTGATTTCCTGTTTGCCGATGATCTGGACCACGTCTGCGATCGGAACGCCGAACAGCTGGTGATCCGTCCAGAAGGTCAGGTATTTACCCTTCATTTCATTGGTTTCGATTTCCTCATCCGATAATGCCGGATTTTTTTCATTCTCCATTTTTTACCACCCTATTCATCAATATAAAATATGAGCATCTTATTCCGACTCGTCTTTTTCCTCGCGTGAATTTTTGATTTGTTCCCTCTGCGTTTCAAAAATAAATTTGCACAAAAGGTCAAACTGGCGGGTTGAATTATCCAGAAAGGAACACCCGTACCCGTTCAGCGCATAATTCACGGGCTCGGTTCGCTGAACCTGACAGCAAAATGTGATATCCATATCGTACAGATCCAGCGTCATGATAAAGGACTGGCCGATATCGAGACGTTCCCTCGTTGTGATAAATACGCCGCTCAGACTCAGATCCGTCACGGTTACGCCGAACAGCTTCATTTCCTCCTCTTCAGGCGACGGATCCTCCCGAAGCAGGAAAGCCCTTGTCGGAATGTTGACTTTCAGGCGGAAAAAGCTTCTTCGCTCGAATTCGGCAAGGCTTTGCAGATCCGTGATCGCCATCATTTCCGAGGTGGAGAGAAAAACCTTTCCAATCAGTACTTTAAAACCCAGAGATTCATTGTAAATATTGATTTTCACGGGCATATTGCAATGCAGGGTCGGCAGGATGTCAAAGCTGTTCTGGATTTTAACGGAGTCCTTACGGATTTCGCTGAGGACTCCGGTAGCGAGCAGTTCGTTGGTAAGGGTCTTGATTTCGCAGGGCGAGTGCTGATATTGTTCAGAAAGCGGATACATGGGAAGACCTCCAAACAAACGTATTCGGCAAAATTACTTAACGGGGAGTTGGACTTCCTCGCCGTCTGAAAGGATTTTTTCAATATCCAGAAGCATGACCGCATTTTCGTTCAGAGTGGCGATTCCCTTTACATAATGGTTGGCCGTGTCCCTTGCAAATCTGGGGGTCTCGCTGATCTGGTTTTTGGAAATGTTTGTGACGTCGTTTACGCTGTCGACGATGAATCCGACGCTCAGGTCGCCGGTCTCAGCCACGATGACGCTGGTGTGGTCGTCATACTCCTTCGGGGCCTTGTTGAATTTCAGCCTGATATCCACCAGCGGAACAATTTTTCCCCTCAGATTAATAACGCCGATGATAAAAGGCGGCAAATTGGGGATGAAGGTGACGGGCTGCATCCGGATGATCTCGACCACCTCACTGCTCGGAATTGCGAACAGCTGCCCTTCAATAAAGAAGGTAAGATATTTTTCCGTCGTCATATTCTCATTGACCGAGGTCGTAATTCCATTTTTTACTGCTGTTGTTTCTGCCATACTGGTTCACCTTTTCTACCGTTGCCGTTTCGGTAAGGGTTTTTGTGCCGCCAATCCCGGCATTATTTTGGCGGCGCGCAGCCATCGGGTCACATAAAAAATCCTTATAGATATATATCGGCTTAATTTTAAAATAATTAGTATCACAGCTCGGAAAATATCTGTTTTTCCGCGTTTTTTTCCGGGGCGGGTGCGGAGCCGTTCTGCGGAGAGGCCGCTCCTTTTCCCGTGGCTTCGAAGGAATAGTTCAGAAAATATATGTAAATGTCCACGATGGCCTGATAGAGTTCGGGGGGGATTTCCCTTCCCGCTTCCAGCTGGGAAAGGAGGGACGCGAGGGAGTCGTCGTGGTAAACCGGCACGCCGTTCTCCTGCGCGATGTCTATGATTTTCTGCGCCGCGTAGCCGGAACCGGAAGCGACGACAACCGGCGCGCTGTGCGGGGAATCCTGGGAATACCGCAGGGCGGCGGCGTGATTCGTCCGGTCATACTGTGACATCAATGACATTCTTCCTTTCGTAGATTCTTTTTAAAACCTGCTTTTCTATACTTGGGCCGCCTTCCTGCAGAAACTCAACGCTCTGCGCGGACAGGCCGTTTCTGGAAAATATTTCGGAAATCCGGCTGCCGATCTCCCGGCTGTTTTTCATTAAAGCGGGCGGGCAGCGCATCTGGATGTCGGCTTTCCCGCTTGAAAGGACAATCGAAGCTTCAAAATTCCCCAGAGCCTTGATGCCGAACGACAGATAGAGCCGGACCGGCTTCGGCTCCCCGCGGCTTCTTTTTGAAGATTTTCCGCTGTCGTCGTCTTTTTCGATCCAGATTTCTGAAAACAGGAACTGACCGTTGTAATTCAGCGGCAGCAACAGATGGGTGAAGGGCATATAAACGCTGTTGTCCAGCAGCAGGGAAAGGACCGTATCCCTGTAAGCCGACTGGCTTGCGCCGGCAGGGCTTTGGCGCAGGTTTTCGGAAAGGACCTTCACCAGGGAATCGTACAGCTGGTTTTCCGGCCTCTGGGCGGCGTTGGTGACGCTCTTCAGAAACATGGCCCGGATCTGGCTCATTTTGTCCTCGGGCAGACTGAGCTCGTATTTGCAGTAGTCGAGCAGCGCCGTAAGCTTCTCCACGACTTCCTGATGGGAACTGGTGTTCAGGCGGGCGATATGATGGACCAGAAGGGTAATGGTGTCCCTCGCGGCGCCGAAGTCGTTGGTGGAAGCGACATACCTGCTCAGAAGGGGAAGCACTTTCTCCTTCAGCAGGCTGAGGTTCCTGTCCAGGCTGTTGACAGGCTGCTCGGTCATCATCTGGTCCGCCAGCTCCCGCAGCTGTTTGCCGTAGGCGCCGGGAATCTGACGGGCGAGGGTGTCGAGGCTCTGGGCGATCGCCGATGTGGTTTCCGAGATTGAAAAATACCCGTCGAATGCCTTCAGAAAATCGGCCAGAGGCTTTTCCAGGCCGCTTTCCGGATATTCGTTCATCAGGTTCCGGAGAACGTCGAACACGGGCCCGGAAAATTTTGTGTGATTGCTTCCCTGAAACATGAGGTTTTTCAACATGTCGTCCGGCTGCATTTTCATTGCGGCGGAGAGCTGCTTCATCAGCAGGGAGACCGGCCTGTTGTCATGGACGTTTTCCGATCGGCTGAAGGTTTCAAATACGATTTTCTGCAAAGTCTGTGAAAGCGCGGGCGTTTCGCCCAGCTGCTGCAGAAATTTACTGAAAACGGAATTCCGGTTCAGCAGCAGATCAAAGCTGGCGTTCTGGTTGCCCTGCTTGTCGGTATTCGGCTGAAGCACCTTCGTGGGGTCGATGGGCACCATGGATTCCGGCTGTTTTGCCGATGAAATTTTAGGAAGGCTTTCATTTGTGGTAACGGGTGCGGTAATTCTCAGGTTATCGGGCATAAAATCACCTCGAAAATATAAATTGGCGTTAATTTTATAAAATTTGTTACGATATATATATTACAAAGTATTATTAGGCGGTGAAAATTAATGGACAACAATATGGAATCCATGCTGGAAGTATATTTATTTGAAGCAAACGACCTGCTTGAGCACCTTGATGAAATTCTGATTAACTGTGAGAAGGCGGATGCTTTCGATACCGACAGCATCAATGAGATTTTCAGGATCATGCATACGATTAAAGGCTCTTCCGCAATGATGCAGTTCAACAGTCTGATGACGATTTCGCACAAGGCGGAGGATTTGTTTTATTATGTGCGCGAGAACGGCATCGACGAAAAATACAACGCGGAGCTTTTTGAACTGATGTTCCGTTCCAGCGACTTTATCAAGGATGAAATATCCAAGGTGGAAAACAACGAGCCGCTCACAACAGATATCGGCACTTTTGAGCAGGAAATTAATGATTTTCTTAAAAAGATTTCTCAAAAAGAACCCGAACACGCCGAAATTCAGCCTCAGATACCGGCCCCCGCGCCGGCTCCCGAACAGCCTGCGGCTCCGTCCAAAGCCATTCCCGCGAAAGAAGCCTCCAAACAGATTCAGGCGTCGGCCGCTCCCGCCCGGACGGACCCTGACTATCCCTATTCCGTCAGGGTGTTTTTCGATGAAGAAACAGAGATGGAAAATCTCCGCGCAATCATTCTGGTGAACGCGATCCGGGATATTTATCAGGATATCCGGTATTTTCCGGAGGATATCGACACGAATCCCAAAAGCGCCGAAGAAATCATCAGGGACGGTTTCCTGATTTCCTTTAAAGAGCAGCGGGGCCTGGCAAGCGTGCTGAAAATTATTGAAAATTTTGTCTACACCAAAAATTATACCGTTCTGGACAAACCGGAAAATGCGCCAAAAGCAGAATCTGTGGAAAAAACCGCTTCGGGGAGCGGCGCGGCCGGGCAGGAAATCCCGGGAGCCAACCATGGCTCCGTTAAGCAGAATCTGATCAACGTCAATCTTTCCAAGCTGGACAACCTGATGGATTTGATGGGGGAGATCGTGATTACCGAGTCCATGGTGACGACGACTCCTTCCGCCCAGAGCGGCGCGGGAGTGGACAATAACTTTAACAAGGCGTCCCGCCAGCTGCGCAAGCTGACGGACGAGCTGCAGGAAGTCGTAATGTCCATCCGGATGGTTCCGATTTCCGGCGTATTCCAGAAAATGAACCGTATCGTGCGCGATATGAGCAAAAAGCTGGACAAGGATGTCCAGCTGGTCATGGTCGGCGAGGACACCGAGGTGGACAAAACCATCATTGACAACATCGGCGATCCGATCATGCATCTGGTCCGCAACGCCATGGACCACGGGATCGAGACAAAGGAAGAGCGCGCGCAGACGAACAAATCCCCCAGAGGAACCATTACGCTCTCCGCTCAGAACACGGGCGGCGAAATCCTGATTTCGGTGCAGGACGACGGCAAGGGCATCGACAAGAAATCCGTTCTGCAGAAAGCGAAAAGACAGGGGCTTCTGAAAAAACCGGAAAAAGAGTATTCCACCCGCGAAATCTATAACTTTCTGCTCATGCCCGGATTTTCCACCAACGACGTCGTGACGGAATATTCCGGCAGGGGGGTTGGAATGGACGTTGTAAAAAAGAATGTGGAGAAGGTCGGCGGAGACGTTTCCCTGATCAGCGAGGTCGGGAAGGGAACCAAAATTCTCTTTAAAATCCCGCTTACGCTGGCCATTGTGAACGGCATGAAAATTTCCGTCGGCGAGACGGTGTTTACGATTCCGATCAACAATATCCGCCAGTCGTTCAAGGTGGACCAGTCCAGTCTCCACTATGACACCGACATGAACGAGATCCTCATGGTCCGCAACCAGTATTATCCGGTCCTCAGGCTGCACAGGATTTTCGGGATCGAAACCGAAATCACCGACATCGACAGCGGTATCGTCATTCTTGTGGAGACGCACGAGAAGGCGTACTGCATTTTTGCGGACGCTCTTCTGGGGGAACAGCAGGTGGTCGTCAAATCCCTGCCGATTTACCTCAACCAGTACAATGTGAAGGAAACCGGCATCACCGGATGCGCCATTCTCGGCGACGGCAGCATCAGCCTGATCCTGGATATCCTCAATCTTTACAACAATCACTGATGTTTCAGGGGAGATATGAAATTCGCGGAGGAAAACGATGATACGTTTGACCGATAAAGAGTTCAACGATATCGTAGCTTACATAAAAGGCAATTACGGGATTAACCTTACCAACAAAAGACAGCTGATAGAATCGCGGATGCAGTCCGTTCTGCTCGGAAAGGGAATGAACAATTTTTCGGACTATTTCAATTTGATAAAGCAGAATAAATCCGACGAAATCACCGCAATGCTGAATAAGCTTACGACGAACCATACTTATTTTTACAGAGAACCCGCACATTTCAATTTTTTAAAGAACACCATTCTGCCGATGCAGGAAAAGACGAACGCCCGCAGGGACATCCGCATTTGGAGCGCCGGGTGCTCGTCGGGGGAAGAAGCGTATACCGCCATCATGACGATGATGGACTATTTTGGGCTGAAAAGGGCCGGCTGGGACTTCCGGATCCTTGCGACGGATATTTCTTTAAAAGCCATGGAGGCGGCGAAACACGGACTGTACGGAACGGAATCCCTGAAGGATATTCCAAAGGCGTGGGAGCAAAGGTATTTTAATAAACAGGGCGAAAATCTTTTTGAATTAAAGGACGAAGTCAGAAACCAGGTCCTTTTTAAACGGCTGAATCTGATGGAACCGTTTTCGTTCCGGCAGCCGTTTGATTTGATTTTCTGCAGAAATGTCATGATCTATTTTGACCAGCCGACCAAAAACGCGCTGATCAACAAGTTTTACGACGTGCTGAAGCCGGGCGGCTATCTTTTTATCGGACATTCCGAAACAGTGCAGAGGGATACCTCGAAATTTTTATATGTTGAACCGTCAGTCTATCAGAAAGGATCAGTATCAATATGCCGATGAATCGAAGAATCCGGGTCCTCATTGTAGACGATTCCCTCTTTTTCAGAACAGCGCTGCAGAAAGCGCTGCTGAGCGACGCGAATATTGAAATCATCGGGAGCGCGTCCAACGTGGCCGAAGCGGAGAAAAAAATCATGGACCTGTCTCCGGACGTCGTGACCATGGATGTGGAAATGCCGGATATGAGGGGGACGGATTTCCTGAAAAAGCTGATACCCGTCCATCCGGTTCCGGTGGTTCTGGTCAGCTCGCTCGATATTGGAATCTTTGAGGCTTTAAGCGCGGGAGCGGTTGATTTTGTCCTGAAGCCGAACCTGCGCGACAGCAGCGACTTTTCCATTTTCTGTCAGGAACTGTGCGTCAAGATCAAGATCGCTTCTTCCGCAAAGGTAAAGCACACGCCCTCCCTTGCCTCGATCGCTTCCCTCCCGCTTGTTCTTTCGGGAAGGGATCCGACGGAGCATATTATCGCCATCGGAGCATCCACGGGCGGCACGGAGGCTACCGCCGAAATCCTGCAGCAGCTTCCCTGCGATATACCGGGGATTCTGGTGGTGCAGCATATGCCCGCGGGTTTTACCAAGATGTATGCGGACCGGCTGAACAAAATCTGCAAATTTACGGTCAGGGAGGCGAGTGACGGGGACCGGGTCGTGCAGGGGCAGGCGCTGATTGCCGCCGGGGACAGGCATATGACCCTGGAGAAGGATTTTAAGGGCTACTACGTGAAATGCGCCGCGGGGGAAAAGGTCAGCGGCCATTGCCCGTCGGTGGATGTCCTGTTCCGCTCAGTGGCCAGAACGGCCGGGAAGGACGCCATGGGCATTATCTTGACCGGTATGGGCAAGGACGGTGCGAACGGGCTTTTGGAAATGCGGCGGAAGGGCTCCTATACCATCGGACAGGACAAGCAGTCCTCCGTTGTCTACGGAATGCCGATGGTGGCGTTTGAGATCGGCGCGGTTGAAAAACAGGCGTCCTGTTCCTCCATTGCCAGGTTAATCATTCAAAAATTGAATAAATAATATTTATAATGAAAATATTTGCCTGAATGGATTAAATTTTATGAAATATTGTCGATATTAGGATAGGGAAAGGCATTCTTTTGATTGTGGTTGTGTGGGAGAATGCGTTACTTTTCATGCTTGAGCTGTAGCGAAAAGCACTCCGGAAAAAGCACTTCAGAAAGGTACGTGGTATTCAGTGAAAAAAGAAAGAAAAAAGAAGATCAGGGTGAGAAAGAAGACCAGCCTGAAAAAAACTCTTCTTCTCGGAATGGTGGGTCTGGCGGTTGCAATCAGCGTCGTCTGCGGCGTGACAAACGCTTTTTTGCTTTACTCCAATTCCAGCAGCAACATGGTTTCCCTGATCAATACCAATTCGGTTGCTTACAATCAGGCCGTGCAGCAGGCGATCAATATGTATAAGCTCAGGGCGGAATCCATCGCCTCCAATGAGCAGATCACGGACGAAACGCTGCCCATCTCCTCCAGGAAAGTAATTTTGCAGACGCTTTGCCAGCGGTATAATTTCATGGAAGTCGGGCTTGCGGATTTTAACGGAAAGACACTGGACGGCACCGATATCAGCCACAGCGACTATTTTCAGGCGGCTCAGTCAGGGACCTCCTATGTTTCCAGCCCCATGGTCAGAAAGTCCGATTCCAATATTGTAATGTATGTTGCGGCAAAAGTGAACAACGGCAGAAATTATGACGGCGTTGTCTACGCGACTTTGAGCAGCGATACTTTCAGCCAGATGATCGACAATATTTCCGTCGGTAAATCCGGGTACGGGTTTATCGTTGATAAATCGGGTACGATCATTGCCCATAAGGACAGAAAAAATGTCCTTGAATTCGTTAATTATATCAATAGGGCGAAAGAAAACAGTTCCTACGTGGATGCCGCGTCTGTCGTAAAAAAAATGATTGCTGCAAGAACGGGAAGCGCGACCATTACGTTAAACGGCACCAAGCAGCTGATAGGGTATGCTCCGATGAGCGGTACGGACGGCTGGTCCTTGGCGGTCAGCGCGGATGTCAATGAGATGATGAGCGGATGCTATACCGCGGTCGCCATCACCGTCGGCTTAATGCTTCTGTTCATTTTGTTGTCTGTTTTCGTTGCCTTCAGAATCGCCGGGCCGATCGCCAAGCCGGTCGAAGGCCTTGTGCAGCGTATCGAAAAACTGTCGGAAGGCGATCTCCACTCCGAGGTGCCTGTGATCCAAAACAGGAATGAAATCGGCACTCTTGCGGAGACCTTCTCCCATACGATCGATATCCTGACCAGCTACATAGGGGAGATCGCCGTCGTTCTGGACAGCCTTTCCATGGGTGACTGTACGATTGAAGTAACAGAGGATTATAAGGGCGATTTTGTATCGATCAAAACGTCCCTGAACACCATTATCGACAATCTGAACAATATCTTCTCCGGTATCAACGGATCGGCGGATCAGGTGGCGAACGGTGCGGGCCAGGTTTCCTCCGCCTCGCAGGCGCTTTCACAGGGCGCTACGGAGCAGGCGAGCTCCATTGAGCAGCTTTCGGCTTCCATTACGGAAATTGCGGACGAAGTCAATAAGAATGCCAGCAATTCCCGCCTGGCGAGTCAGCTGTCGTTGGAAGCGTCCAGCGAAGTTGAGGTCGGAAACGAGCATATGCAGCAGATGGTGGAAGCCATGGCGCAGATCAGTGAAACTTCACAGGAAATCGGTAAAATTATAAAGACGATCGAGGATATCGCCTTCCAGACCAATATCCTCGCGCTCAACGCCGCGGTGGAAGCGGCGCGTGCCGGCGCGGCGGGGAAAGGCTTTGCCGTTGTCGCGGATGAGGTCCGCAATCTTGCGAGCAAGAGTGCGGAAGCCGCGAAAAATACCACGGACCTGATTGAAAGCTCGATCAGGGCGGTGGAAAACGGCACAAAGATCGCGGATGAGACCGCCAAATCCCTTAATAAAATTATAGACAGCACAAGAAAAACCACGGACCTGATCGGGGAGATTTCAAAGTCCTCGGATGGGCAGGCTTCTTCCATCAATCAGGTCACGACGGGGGTCGATCAGATTTCCGCCGTGGTGCAGACCAACTCCGCCACTGCGGAGGAAAGCGCGGCGACCAGCGAGGAACTGAGCGCGCAGGCGCAGCAGCTCAAGGAATCCCTCGCGTTCCTGAAGCTGAAGGATTCCGCCGGAAGCGTCCCGGACGAAACGGGAGGAACGGTTTCCTCTTTTGACGCCGGTTCCGTTTCCGAAAGCGGCCAGAGCGGCAAATATTAAATTCCGATATCATAAAATCCCTGCGGCCGGTTCCAGTTCGGCCGCAGGGATTTTTTCACGGAATCAGAGCTCTTTTGTCCAGTATTTCCGGTCAAGGCTGCGGTACTGCACCGCTTCGGCGACATGCCGCGGTTCGATTTCTTCGCTTTGGTCCAGGTCCGCAATCGTGCGGGACACCTTCAGGATCCGGTCATAGGCCCTTGCCGAAAGCCCGAGCTTTTCAAACGCTTTTTTCAGCAGCTCCCGTCCCGGCTCGCTCAGCCGGCATACCTCCTGGAGCATATCCGGCGTGATTCTCGCGTTGCAGGTAACGGCCGTGCCTTTGAAACGCTCATTCTGCAGCTTTCTGGCGCTGTTTACGCGTTCTTTAATGACCGCGGAGCTTTCAGCCTTTTCCTGGGAACTGATTTCGTCAAACTCCACCGGCGGGACCTCTATGTGCAGGTCCAGCCTGTCCAGCAGCGGACCGGAAACTCTGGAAAGATAGCGGGAGACCGCGCCGGAGGAACAGGTGCACGGTTTGGTCGGGTGCCCGAAGTAACCGCAGGGGCACGGGTTCATTGCCGCTACCAGCATCACGGCGCTGGGATAGGAGATGGTACCGTTGACGCGGGAAATCGTCACTTTGCCGTCCTCGATCGGCTGTCGCAGGACTTCCATCGCTCCGCGCGAAAATTCGGGCAGCTCGTCCAGAAACAGCACCCCGTTGTGCGCCAGGGAAATTTCTCCGGGGTGCGGAACGTTTCCGCCGCCGGACAGGCCCGCGGGCGATACCGTGTGGTGGGGCGAACGGAACGGGCGGGAGGTGATCAGGGAGACTCCGTCCGGAAGGGTGCCCGCAATAGAGTGGATTTTGGTGGTTTCAATGGTTTCTGTAAACGTCATGTCGGGAAGAATGGAGGGAATCCGTTTCGCGAGCATGCTTTTGCCGGAACCGGGAGGGCCGATCAGGAGAACGTTGTGCCCGCCCGCAGCGGCAATTTCCAGCGCGCGCTTCGCCTCGTTCTGCCCCCGCACCTCCGAAAAGTCCGGCAAAGGGGGCTGGTTTTGCCGCGATGCCGGTACTTCCGAGGCGGGAAGGATTTCTTCCCCTCCGGCGAAATGCTTCATCAGCGTCGGCAGGTCCCTGACGGGGTATACGGAAATTCCCTCCACGACCACGCCTTCGGCGGAATTCGCTTCCGGCACGTAGAGCTTTTGAAAGCCCGCTTCCTTTGCCTTGATCGCCATGGGAAGCACGCCTTTTACGGGCCGTACCTCTCCCGTAAGCGACAGCTCGCCGATAAACACGCTGTCCTCCACTCCGGCGTCAAGCTGGCCGCTTGCTTTCATCAGCGCGACAAAGAGGGGCAGGTCGTAAATCGGTCCTTCCTTGCGCTTGTCGGCCGGACCAAGATTCACCGTTATTTTATGCACGGGAAATTGAAACCCGCAGTTTTTCATCGCGGAGCGCACTCTGTCCCGGGATTCTCTCACTGCCGCGTCCGGCAGCCCGACCACGTCAAAACCGGGCAGGCCGACGCTGATGTCGGCTTCGACAGCCACGGTAAAGGAATCCAGACCGTACAGCCCCATGCTGTAGGAACGTGATACCATCCCCATTCCTCCCTTTATTTTTCTAAAATGATTATACTCCTGTCGAATTCTGTTGGCAATTCCCGGCTTGGAATAAAATGGCCGCTTTACAGAATCCATTCCTCGGTATATAATAGTATCAAACATTTGTTCTATTTAACAACCGAAAAAGTCATGCAGCCGCAAACTTGTGGGACGATTTTGCTTTCTGCGCTGGCTGCGCTTACCGTCTTGACATGATTTCTCGAATGCATGACAGGTTTTTCGATACTCTGTATTCTATTGATTCTACAATGAAAAATAAGCGGATTTCCCAGTACCCATTTAGGATAGGGCGGGGGATGCTGAAAAACGGTATGCGGAGGAATGTGTCGTGGAGCGGGTTATCTTACACTGTGATCTGAATAATTTTTTCGCTTCCGTGGAATGCAGGGACCATCCGGAACTCTTTGGAAAATCCGTCGCGGTCTGCGGCAGCGTGGAGGACCGCCACGGGATCGTGCTGGCTAAAAACGAGCGGGCCAAAGGCTTCGGCGTGAAAACGGCGGAGCCCGTCTGGCAGGCGAAGCAAAAATGCCCGGACCTGCTGGTCGTTCCGCCTCATTTTGACCGGTATCTGTATTTTTCCGGTCTGGTAAAGCAGGTTTATCTCAGCTATACGAATCAGGTGGAGGCTTTCAGCATCGACGAATGCTGGCTGGATGTGACCGGAAGCACCCGCTTGTTCGGAAACGGGCCGGAGATAGCGGATCAGATACGGGACCGTACAAAATCGGAGCTGGGGCTGGGCGTTTCCGTCGGGGTCAGCTTCAACAAAATCTTTGCGAAGCTCGGCAGCGATATGAAAAAACCGGACGCCACTACCGTGATTACCCGGGAAAATTTCAGGGAAAAGGTGTGGCCCCTTCCGACGGACTCCCTTCTGGGAGTGGGAAGGGTGACCGCCCGGCGCCTGAATTCGCTGGGAATCAAAACGATCGGCGACCTGGCGCGCACCGATTCCAAATATATCGTTTCCTCCTTCGGTAAAACAGGATACGACATGTGGAAAAACGCGAACGGGCTGGATGATTCCGGGGTATGCTCAAGCGAGGTTTCCGCCGCGCCGAAAAGCATCGGCAACAGCATCACCTGCGTTCATGATCTCTTCGGCTTCGATGAGGTCTGGCCGGTGCTGCTGTACCTTGCCGAAAAAGTCTCTTTCCGCATGAGGGACGCCGGGGCGGTCGCTTCGGGCCTTCAGCTTTCCATCAAGGACAACCGACTGCACGTCTCGCAGCATCAGATGCGGCTGGAGGTTCCCACCCGGCTGACGATGGACCTGGCTCGGGCGGCGAAAGAGCTGTTTCAGAAGGGCTACGGATGGTCCTGCCCCGTGCGGGCGCTGGGCATCAGCGGTTTCGGTCTTCTGCCGGAGTCGGAAATGCAGCAGACGTCTCTGTTTCACAGTATCCTGTGCGATGAAAAAACGGAACGGCTGGAAAGCCGGATGGAGCATGTCAGAAATAAATACGGAAAAGCCTCCGTTAAGCGCGCCGTGCTGATGGAAAAGCTTCCGCTTCCCGCGGGGGGCGGGGAAAAGCGCTGATTAAGATTTTTCTGGATGTTTTACGATTCTTATGATATAATAAAAATATTCCTTTATCAGGCCTTGTTTGTAAATGAAAAATCGAGGATTTTCGGATGCAAAGCGTCTTGCCCGCCTCTGTCACCCACGGTTATTCCATACGGTTTTCCGCACACTTCGCTTTGAGACCCTTTGAGGGAACCTCCGGGCAAAACGTGCTTGCAGGCTCCGTTTTCCGTATGCCGGGTGTTTTTGATGCGGTCGGAGTGATTTTGGCCGATCAGGATTTTTGCTTTACAAACAGGGCCTGATCTGTGTAAAGAGAAAATATTGGGGAGGTCCAATCAGACATTGTCCGACAAAATCGGTCTTTTTATAAAATTTAACTAAATAAAACAAATATTTAGCTTCAAAAGCAAAATATTTGTTGACTTAATAGACACAATGAGGTATGATAGATGCAGAATTCAAGTTTAATGTGAGCCATGAGGTGTTGGGCTTGGTTGATAACAACCATTTTAATAAAATGGCAGATTATACCGACAGTCAGCTTGCCTGCCTTGTGAACAGCGGAAATTCGGATGCTTTTGTAGAACTTACCGCGCGCTATATGTCGCTGATCAGGGTCAAGGCGGCGCCGTTTCGCTGTGCGATGCTGGAAGCCGACGATCTGTGCCAGGAAGGGCTTTTGGGCCTTTTAAACGCGGCGCGTACTTATGACTCAGCCGGAAAGGCCGGTTTTAAAACATATGCCGGCGTTTGCATCAATAACCGGATTATTATGGCTTACCGCACGGCGGCCAGCCGCAAAAATCTTCCGCTGAATAATTTTGTTTCTCTCAGCGACGACGGTTCGCACATGGATATGACAGATTGCGCCTCGGATCCTGAAACAGTGCTGATGGACAGCGAAAGCTACGCGGCCATGCAGCTGCGGATGAAGCAGCTGCTTTCAAAGCTGGAACAGCAGGTGCTCACGCTTTATCTGGGCGGCTGCAGTTACCACGATATTTCGGTGAAACTCGGCGTTTCCTCAAAGGCAGTCGATAATGCTCTGCAGCGGGTTCGGCTGAAATTAAAACAATTGCTTTAATTTAGTATATTTTTGTATATTAATTTCATATGCCCGGGTAGCTTAAGTAGAGCGTTGGAAATCAAAGGCGGCGGTGCAAATCCGTCTATGGGCAAATATCTTTAT
>NZ_JBNLXQ010000014.1:0-81770 GCF_053840905.1 Caproiciproducens sp. | reverse complement strand
CGTCCCAGATTCCCGACCTTGTGCCGATTCTGGCGGCGACCGCCGCGCTCTGCCGCGGACGCACGCGGATTTACAACGCGCAGCGGCTGAGGATCAAGGAAAGCGACCGCCTTTTCGCCATGGCCGACGGGCTAACCAAGCTGGGCGGAAGGGTTACGGAAACGGACGACGGGCTCCTCATCGACGGCGTTCCGACGCTGCACGGCGGCAAAGCGGAGGGCTTTAACGACCACCGCATTGTGATGGCCCTTTCCATTGCCGCGCTGAAAGCCGGCGGCAGCGTCACGGTCACCGATGCGCAGAGCGTTCGGAAGAGCTATCCGGCCTTTTTTGAAGATTACAATCGGTTGGGAGGAAAAGCAAATGTCTTCCATATGGGGTGAAACGGTAAAAATATCCATCTTCGGCGAAAGCCACGGAAAAGCGATCGGAGTGGTGCTGGACGGCCTGCCCGCCGGGGAACCGATCGACTTCGACGCCGCCGCGCTGCAGATGAGCCGCCGCGCGCCGGGCATGGATCCTACGAGCACGCCGCGAAAGGAAAGCGACCTGCCGCAGATCGTCAGCGGGATGCTCAACGGCACAACGACCGGCGCGCCGCTGTGCGCGCTGATTGAAAATACGAACACCCGGTCCGGGGACTATGACAACCTGAAGCTTGTTCCCCGTCCGGGACACGCGGATTTTCCCGCGCACCTGCGTTACGGCGGATACAACGACGCGCGCGGCGGCGGGCATTTTTCCGGGCGGCTGACGGCTCCCCTTGTCTTTGCGGGCGCGGTGTGCCGCCAGATTTTACAGCGCCGCGGCATTGTGATCGGCGCGCACGTTTTCTCAGTGAAGGACGTGACGGACGACCCGTTCGACCCCGTGCATGTTCCGGAAGATTTACTGGCCTCCTTATCCTCGGTTTATTTTCCCGTTATCAAGGAAAGCGCAAAACAGAAGATGCGGGATACCATCGAGACCGCCCGGCTTGCGCAAAACAGCGTGGGCGGCGTGGTCGAGTGCGCGGTGACCGGCCTTTCGGCGGGCGTCGGCGGCCCCCTGTTCGGGGGGATCGAGCCGGTGTTTTCCTCCATCCTGTTCGGCATTCCGGCGGTCAAGGGCGTGGAGTTCGGCGCGGGCTTCAGCGCCTCGGCGCTTTTCGGCAGCGAAAATAACGACCCCTACTACTGCGACGGCGATACGATTAAAACGAGAACCAACCACGCGGGCGGAATCCTGGGCGGGATTTCCACCGGGATGCCGGTCCTTTTCCGCGCGGCGTTCAAGCCGACGCCGTCGATCGCGATGGAACAGGACAGCGTGGACCTGACCGCAAAGGTGAATACAAAGCTCAGCGTGCACGGGCGGCACGACCCCTGCATCGTCCCGCGCGCGGTTCCCGTGGTGGAAGCCGCGGCGGCGGTCGCGCTGATGAACCTGATCAATCTGCATACCGGAGGAATGAAAGCATGACCCTTGAAGAAATCAGACAGGAAATAGACCGGATCGATAAGGAGCTTCTTCCGCTGTTCGTCCGTCGGATGGATTGCGCGAAGCAGGTCGCCGCCGTCAAGCAGGAGCAGAAGCTTCCGGTGTTCAACGGCGGGCGCGAGCAGGAAATTCTGGACCGGATCGTTTCTCAGGCCGGGGAATACGGCGGCGAAGCGCGGCTCCTTTATTCCGGCATGATGGATCTGAGCCGGGCGGTGCAGTACAGCCTGCTCGGCGGCGGAGGAGAGCTGCGGGAAACCATCCGCAAAGCCGGCGCCGCGCCGGAAAAAGCGGAAAAAATCGCCTGCCTCGGGGAAAACGGTTCCTTTTCCCACGAGGCGCTCAGCCTGCTGTACCCCAAAGCGGCCCCCCAGTTTTACCAGGGCTTCGGCGGGATTTTCTCGGCCGTTGCCAACGGGAACGCGGACCTTGGAATCCTGCCGGTAGAGAACTCCTCCGCCGGTTCGGTCAGCGAGGTTTACGACCTCATTCTGAAATACCGGTTCTACATTGTCAACGCGGCGACTCTGCACGTTCACCACTGCCTGGCGGCGGCTAAAAAAGTGGACGTCCGCACCATCGGCACGGTGTACTCCCACCCGCAGGCGCTGTCCCAGTGCTCGGAATACATCACCAGGAACGATCTGCGGCCCCTGCCGTGCTCCAACACGGCCACGGCCGCGCAGATGGTCGCGCAGCGGCAGGAGGCCGGGATCGCCGCCATCTGCTCCGAGCACGCGGCGAACGAATACAGGCTGCACATTCTGGAAAGGGATATCCAGAACAGCTCCAACAACTGCACGCGGTTTATCGTCATCAGCCGCAGCCTGTTTATCCCAGACCGCGCCCGGAAAATCAGCCTGTGCTTTTCGCTCCTCCACAAAACCGGCACGCTCTACAGCGTGCTCGCGCGCTTTGCGGCGCTCGGGCTGAACCTGACGAAAATAGAGAGCCGCCCGATTCAGGATAAAAACTTTGAATACGATTTTTATCTTGATTTTACCGGCAATGTGCGGGAAGACGCGACGCTGAATCTGATCTGTTCGCTTCACGACGAGCTTCCCCGTTTCTCCTTTTTGGGGAACTACACGGAAAACGAATAACCTTGCCGATAGAAAGAACCCGCCGGGCTTTTCAGTCCGGCGGGTTCTCTTTTTTGCTTTTTGTACGTCCGGCGCGCTTGCAGTACGGCGGATATTTTTTATGGCTTCGATGATGCTCGAGGCACTCGGCGCATTTCCCATGGCGCTCACAGTTGATCTTCGGACAGCTGCAGGTGTCCGTCCCGTTTTCCAGTAGCATATTTTTCTCCTCTGCCTCTTTATTACAGACGCTCATCCCCGGGATTCGCAACATACAGAGCGATATCCTGAACCCTGCAATCCAGAATGCGGCACAAATCATTGATCGTAACGGTCGAAAGCGGCTGATTGCGGCGCAGACGGGTCAGCGTACTGCTGCTGATATGATGACTTTTGATCAGG
Source organism: Caproiciproducens sp. (assembly GCF_053840905.1). Classification (NCBI taxonomy): domain Bacteria; kingdom Bacillati; phylum Bacillota; class Clostridia; order Eubacteriales; family Acutalibacteraceae; genus Caproiciproducens; species Caproiciproducens sp. Next base: position 78,807 of record NZ_JBNLXQ010000014.1, on the reverse strand, counting down.
GTATAAGTAGTAACGCCCCGCTTTTTCAGCGTTTCCCAAAACGGAGTATACAAAATCATTGCAACTACCTCCTATATTCACAATAATAAAATATAGTCAGCATATTGCATATGTTCGATATATAGCCTATAATACTTCTTGGAGGTGTTCCCTATGCCGGATTACAAAAAAATGTATTTTTATCTTTTTAATCAGGTAACCAATTCTATTCAACAATTAAAGGAAGCACAGCAAGAAGCTGAAAGAATATACATAAATAGTGATGATATTTCTCCTCTTGTTTCTTTAGAAAACAAAGAAAAAACATTTCATAACAAAAAGAAGCCAACATAAAATTGACTTCTCACATTTATGATCCCTATTTCAGCCTTGCAGCTAAGGCGACCCAGCCCTTTTCGGTCCTGCGGCTGACGATTGTAAACTTTTTCTCCACCTCGTCCAGAACGTCCCGCTCGCGGGTGTCGATAATTCCGCTCATCAGATAAACCGTATCCGGGTACAGGAACCGCTCGATGTCCTTTGTGAGCAGGATGATCACATCCGCGACGATATTCGCGACGACAATATCGTATTTTCCGCTGACCTTGTCGGTCAGATCGCCGCAGACGCCGGCAAAACGGTCGGCCACCCCGTTGATTTCGGCGTTCTGTTCGGCGGTCTTGACCGCGAGCGGGTCGATGTCCACGCCGACGGCCTTCTTTGCGCCCAGAAGCAGGGCCGCGACGGAAAGGATTCCGCTTCCGCAGCCGACGTCCAGCACCTCGCAGCCGGGCGTGACGGTTTCCTCCAGCAGCTCCATGCACAGGCGCGTCGTTTCGTGGGTGCCGGTGCCGAACGCCAGCCCCGGCTCCAGGTGGAGCACCTTGCGGTCTCCGGCGTCGTATTCCTCTTCCCAGGTTGGGCGGATCAAAAGCTTTTTGCCCACCGGAATCGGCTTGAAATATTTTTTCCAGTTGTTGATCCAGTCCTCCTCCGCACAGTTCGCCGTGGTGATCGTATGCCGGATTCCCTCCGCGTTGTAGCGCTCGCTTAAAAAGGCGATGGCCTCCGCGGGGTTTTCCTCCGGGCTGATATAGACGTGCACCTTTGCCTTTGAGCGGTCCTTTTTCAGCAGGTCCTCGTCGATCAGGTCGATGTGCGCGATTTCCTCCACCTCTTCGCACAGATGCGAATAATCCTCAATATAAATTCCGTACGGCACCACCATCTGGGCAATGTCGCCGGCCCTGTCGATCTCCTTTGCGTCCACCTCTGCCGTTACTTCCGTCCAGTCCATTGTTTCCTCCTGCTGTCTTATACTGTCAGACTGCGGCAAATTGCGCAAGTCAAGGCGGCAAGCGCGGCAAACGAGGAAGCATACTTCCCGTATGTGACCGAAATTTGCAAGCGCCGCCAACGCAGAAAACAGAATTGCACAGCAATTTTGCGGCTGCGCGGCTTTGTCGTCAGTCTGAGCCGCGGAAGCAAAGCTTTCCCGGCTGTTCCCTTTTATTATAACCCAGGATTCTGAAAATTTATAGACTTATTTTGCAGGGCGCGCGAATACACTTGATTAATGAAGTTTATTAAAGGTGTTAATCGAATGAAAAAGCGCGTTTTTTACCTGAACGCGGTCATCCTGACCGCCAGCAGCGTCCTTCTGCGGCTGAGCAACATCTGGTTCCGGGTGTTCATCTGCTCAAAAATCGGCGCGTCCGGCATGGGGCTGTATCAGCTGATCCTGTCGGTCTTTGTTCTGGGCATCACCCTGTGCACCTCGGGGGTGGGCCTTGCCGTCACGCGCCTTGTGGCGGAAGGACGCGGCACCAGGGACAGCATCCGGCGCTGTGTCTGCTACGCGCTTGTTTTGAGCCTTCTGGCGGCGGGGGCGCTGTTTACCTTTTCGGATTTTATTTCCGTACATTTTATCGGCGACGCCGTCGCCGCAGCGCCGCTGCGGATTCTGGCGCCGAGCCTTCCCTTTATCGCGATATGCTCCTGCCTGAAAGGTTATTTCCTTGCCATCCGCAATACGATTGTTCCCGCGTGCGGCGAGTGGCTGGAGCAGTTTGTCACCATCGGCGCTTCCATTTTTCTGTTCACCCGGCTCGCCGCGCCGCTGGAAGCGCTGATGCTCGGCTCCGCCATCGGCGAGGTGTTTGCCTGCGTGTATATCGTCGTGCTGTATCTTATCTTCGCCGGCCGGCGCGGCCTTTCCAAAGCGAAAAGCAGCGGCGTTTTCCAAAGCGTCCTTCATATTGCGGCCCCGGTCCTGTGCGGCTCCTTTTTCCGCAGCCTGCTGAGCAGCACCGAAAATATCCTGATCCCCCGCGGGCTGAGGAAATACGGCGCCGGGGACAGCGGCGCGCTGGCGCAGTACGGGACCATACAGGGCATGGTGATGCCGATTCTGTTTTTCCCTTCCGCCTTCCTCGCCGCCCTGTCCATGCTGCTGATTCCTGAAATGGCGGAGGCCAATGCGGGCGGAAAACGGGTGACGATTCAGAGGTCGGTTGAAAAGGCGATGCGCTTTACACTTACCTTTTCCTTTCTGATGACCTCGGTCCTCATCGTATTTGCGGACAGTATCGGAATGGCGTTTTATAAAAGCGCGCAGGTGGGAAATATTCTGCGCATTATGGCGCCGATTCTTCCGCTGATGTACCTTGACAGCGTGGTGGACGGGATGCTCAAGGGCCTTGACCAGCAGCTGTATTCTCTCAAATACAATTTCAGCGACTCGGTGATGCGCGTCGTCCTGATCGCCGGGCTGGTGCCGGTTTTCGGCATCCGGGCCTATATCGCCATCCTTTTTATGAGCGAGATTTACAACGCTTCCCTGAGCATCAACCGGCTGCTGAAGGTGACCGCCATAGAGGTGGACGCGGTGAGCTGGATTCTCACTCCGGCGGTTCTGGCCGCCCTATTGTATTATTTGCTGCTCTTGCTTCAGAAAGCGCCTTGTTTTGCAGTTTGACAAAATGGCTGTAAGCAGTTAAACTTATACCTATCCTGCAAAATGAGGGAGAAAAATGGACAATTTCTGGATCTTATTTCTCGTTTTTACCGTATACAGTTTCCTCGGCTGGCTGACCGAAAGCATTTTCTGTTCCGTCCCCGCCGGTAAATTTATCAACCGCGGATTCCTGAACGGGCCGTTCTGCCCGATTTACGGTGTGGGCGGCGTGGTCGTCGTGTCCGCACTGACTCCTTTTCAAGACAATCTTGTCGTTCTTTATCTGACCGGGGTCGTCATCACGACCTTGCTGGAATACGGGACGGGCTTAGCGCTTGAAAAAATATTCCACACAAAATACTGGGACTACTCCACCCATCGCTATAACTTTCAGGGCAGGATCTGCCTTGAAAACTCGCTGCTGTTCGGCGTGATGTGTGTGGTCGGCATCCTTTGGATCCACCCGACGCTCCTGGACCTGCTGGAATCCGTTCCCGGAACGGTTCTGCCCTGGGTTTCCGGTATTTTTATGCTGTACTTTGTCTGTGACACCACTTTGTCCGTCTGCACCACCTTCAAGCTGAACGGAAAGCTGGACGAAATGCAGCAGGTGATGGATGAAATCAGAGAAAGGGCCGCGGCCTTTAAAGCGGATAAAATTGAAACCATGCAGTCCGCGCTGGCGTGCCTGATCGACGAGGAAACAAAGGCGGCTTACCAGAAAGCCCTGAGTGAGCTTTACGAAAAGAAGGATAAAATCGAAGCGGACGTCAAGTTCTTCCAACGCCGTATCATCAGCGCGTTCCCGACCATGAAATCCATGCGTTCCAACGAATCCCTGCAGAGAATGAAAGAGAGCATCCGGGAAAAGGCGAAGAATATCCGCCGCGGATAAATCAGTCAAAAGGCCACCGACGTATCGGCGGCCTTTTTCTTTCACTTTATGAGTTTCTTTTTACAAAATGTTTTACTGCAAAGACCAGCGCAATGACCGACCACATCACCGTACAGGCCAGCGTAAGCGGCCCCCCGCTCCCGCCCGTCCCGGCCGAAAACTGATAGGAGGACCTTACAAGCCCGTATCCCGCGACAATCACCGCAACGGCAGCAGCCGCAATGATCACCGCGGCCGTTTTGGCGGTGACCCGCCGGGGCGTTTCCTTCGGGCCTACCAGCGCGTCGCCCCAGATGCAGCGGCAAATAAAATACGTGCACCCGGCCAGCAACAGAATAAAGGTGTTCATTGGGGGCTCCATCCACACAAAGCCCAGTCCGCTGATGAACGTATCCATGAGGATTAAAAACGATAACAGAACAAAGGACTGGTAACCGTACCGGTAGCGTCTGCTTTGCTGCAATTCGTCAAATTCAATTTTTTTCATGATCGTCATCCTCCCAAAATAGCTGATCCAATGTTTTCCCCAAAACCCTGCATATGGAAATGCACAGGTTTACCGACGGATTATAATCCCCGTTTTCGATGGCATTTAAGGTCTGCCGTGTGACCCCGACCGCCTCTGCGACTTCCTTCTGCGACATATCCAGCGCGGCCCTTGCGGATTTCAGGCGAAGATTTTTGCCCAACCGAAATTCCTCCTTTGCACTTCCGATACACTCAGTATATTATATATTATACATAATGTCAAATATATATTACATTATATCAGAAATTAATTACTTCATTGGGTCTGCGCTTCACCGGCGCACCGACGTTTTGCTGTCATAAGCCGCCAACTCAGGATACAAAAAGGGGCCTGCCGGAAAGCAGGTCCCTAAGTGATCGATTCGTCACGCGACATTTTTTTGGCTCCCTTTTGGAGGGAGCTGGCAGGCGAAGCCTGACTGAGGGAGTTCTTACTTCACCGCAATGACTTCGACTTCCACCAGCACATTCTTGGGAAGCTGCTTCACGGCGACGCAGGAACGCGCGGGTTTGCCTGTAAAGTATTTTTCATACACGGCGTTGAAGGCGGCGAAATCGGCCATATCTGCCAAAAAGCAGGTGGTTTTTACCGCGTTTGTAAAATCGGCGCCCGCCGCCTTTAACACCGCGGCGATATTGCGCATGACCTGTTCGGACTGCACGGTGATGCCTCCCTCGGCGATTTCCCCGGTCGCGGGAATGATCGGGATCTGCCCGCTGAGGTATACGGTATTGCCCGCCCCGATCGCCTGGGAATACGGACCGATGGCGGCCGGCGCCTCTTTTGTTGAAATGACCTGACTCATGTTGTCATCCTCCAATTTATTACATATTTCTGATATGGTATCCCGCGTCGACGATCGCCCTGCGGATCTGTTCCAGATGCTCATGGTTTCTGGTCTCCATGCGGATGTGCAGGTAGCAGTCGTTGATGCCGGTATTCTCCCCGCCGCGGTCGTGGTGGACGCTGACCACGTTGGCGCCCAGATCGGCAATGATCGCGGAAACGTCCTTCAGCTGGCCCGGCTTATCGACCATGGCGATCACGAGGTCGCCCGATCGCCCGGCCTTCAGCAGGCCGCGGCTGATGACGCGGGACAGGATGGTCACGTCGATATTGCCGCCCGACAATAAGCATACCACTTTTTTCCCTTTCACATCAACCTTATTGAACATGGCGGCCGCGACGGCCACCGCGCCCGCCCCCTCGGCAATCAGCTTCTGCTGCTCGATCAGTGTGAGGATCGCCGTGGCGATCTCGTCGTCCGTAACCGTGACCACCTTGTCGACATATTTGCTGCAGAGGTCAAAGGTCGTGTCCCCCGGACATTTTACCGCGATTCCGTCCGCAAAGGTCGAAACGCATTGCAGGGCCTCCACCTGTTTGTCGGCGAGCGCCTGCACCATGCTGGGCGCGCCGCCGGCCTGTACGCCGTACACCTTGCAGTTGGGGTTCAGCGACTTGACGGCGTAGGCGACGCCGGAAATCAGCCCGCCGCCGCCGACCGGGACGATCACCGCGTCCACATCCGGCAGCTGATCCAGAATTTCCAGCCCGATGGTGCCCTGGCCGGCGATCACCTGCGCGTCGTCAAACGGATGGATAAAGGTGGCGCCGCTTTCCTCCCGCAGCTCACAGGCCTTCTGATACGCGTCGTCGTAGACTCCCTTGACCAGACAGACCTCGGCCCCGTAGCTTTTGGTCGCCTCCACCTTGGAAATCGGCGCGCTGTCCGGGATGCAGATCAGCGACCGGATTCCGTTTTTCGCGGCGGCAAGCGCCACGCCCTGCGCGTGGTTGCCGGCGGAGCAGGCGATCACGCCCCTTGCCTTTTCCTCCTCGGTCAGCTGAGATATTTTGTAGTATGCGCCGCGTACCTTAAACGAACCGGTGATCTGAAGATTTTCGGTCTTCAGGTAAATCTGGCTTTCCGGGTTGATGAGCGGCGCGTGAATCAATGCCGTCTCGCGGATCACTCCCTTTAAAACATAGGCGGCGTGGTAAACCTGATCTAACGTCAACAAGCTGATATCCCCCAACGTATTATTATTTCATCATGGCCATTGCGCCGGTGCGCAAAATTTTCAGGACATGATACGGATTGTACAGTTCAATAAAGGAGTTGATGGTGTTCGCGTCGCCGGTCAGCTCCATGATCATGGAATCCGGCTGCACATTTAAAATGCCGGCATGAAACACGTTCGCGATTTCCACCAGCTTTTCGCTGTTCTGCAGGTTCCGCTCCACCTTCAGAAGCAGATGCTCGCGCACGACGGCCTCTTCCCGGTTGAGCACGGTCACTTCCTTGATGTCGACCAGCTTGCTCACCTGTTTATCCACCTGGCGGACAATGCGGTCGTCGCCCGAAACGACGATCAGGATGCGGGAGTATTCCGTGTTTTCCGTCTGAGCCGCGACAATGCTCAAAATGTTGTAGCACCGGCGGCTGAACAGCCCCGCGATGCGCAGAAGAACGCCCGGATTATTTCTGGCGAGTACGGACAATACATATTCCTTATCGTTATCATGATTCATTATAATCTGTCGCTCCTCACATTTCAAGAATCGGATTTTCCACCGAGCCGCCCGCCGGTACCATGGGCAGCACGTTGACGTCCGGATTGATATGGCAGTTGATCAGGACCGGTTCCCGCAGGGCGAGCGCCTGCTTCAGCACCGGTTCGATTTCGCTTCTGCGGCTGATGGTAAACGCCTTCACGCCGAACGCCTGTGCCAGCATTTCATAATTGGTGGTCCTGTCCAGCGTCGTCTGCGAAAAGCGGCCGCCGTAGAAAAGCTTCTGCCACTGACGCACCATACCGAGCACCTGATTGTTGAAGACCAGCTCGATCACCGGGATATTGTACTGCGCCGCGGTGGAAAGCTCGTTGCAGTTCATATGGAAGCTTCCGTCGCCCGCGATATTGACGACGCGTTTGCCGGGGTTCGCGACCTGCGCGCCGATCGCCGCGCCGAGCCCGAAGCCCATGGTCCCCAGCCCGCCGGAGCTGATAAAATGGCGGGGGGTGCGAAACCGGTAGAACTGCGCCGTCCACATCTGGTGCTGGCCGACCTCGGTAACGAGGATCGCTTCGGAATCCGTCAGGCGGTCAAGGGTTTCCAGAACCTCCTGCGGCAGGACCTCTTCCTCCGACGCGCTTTCCTGCACCAGCGGATACAGCGCCTTCCACTCCGCGATCTCCTCCATCCACAGCTTGTGCTGACGCTGTGAAAGCATCCCGTTCAGGTGCGCCAGAATTTCTCTGGCGTCGCCCTTCATCTTCAGGTCCACGTCGATATTCTTATTGAATTCCGCCGTGTCGATCTCGATCTGGATAATCGGGCAGTGCCGCGCAAACAGGTTCGCGTTGCACAGCACGCGGTCGGAAAAGCGTGTTCCCACGGCAATCAGCAGATCGCAGTTTTTAATGGCGAGGGCCGCCGTGTTCGTCCCGTGCATGCCCAGCATCCCGATATAGCGCGGGTCGGTCTGGTCGTAGCCGCCCTGACACATCAGCGAAGAGGAAACGGGCGCGTCGAGAAGCTCCGCGAATTTTTTCAGCTCGCCGTAGGCCTCCGCGGCAATGACCCCGCCGCCCGTATAGAGAAACGGCCTTTCGCTCGTCCGGAGCATCTCCAAAGCCTGCTCGAAGCGCTCCGTCCGGGGAAAGTCCCCCCTTGGCGCCGGGAGCGGCGGCTGCGGCGTATATTCGTATTTCCGCGCCGTTACGTCCTTTGGAATATCCACAAGCACCGGCCCTTTCCGGCCCGTACCGGCAATCAAAAACGCCTTGCGGATCGTATCGGCTAAGTCTTCGATATTTTTCACCAGATAATTATGCTTGGTGACCGGCATGGTGATGCCGGTGATATCCACTTCCTGAAAGCTGTCCAGCCCCAGAAGGTCACAGCTTACGTTGCCGGTGATCGCGACCATCGGGACCGAATCCATATAAGCGGTGGCGATCCCGGTGACCAGGTTGGTGGCGCCCGGGCCGGACGTCGCGATACAGACCCCCGTTTTGCCGGTCGACCGCGCGTAGCCGTCCGCGGCGTGGGCCGCGCCCTGCTCGTGGGCGGTGCGGATATGGCTGATCTTATTCCGGTACTCGTAAAGCGCGTCGTAGATATTCAGCACCGCCCCTCCGGGATAGCCGAAAACCGTATCAACGCCCTGTTCCAGCAGACATTCCATGATGATCTGCGCCCCTGTTAACTGCATTCGTATTCCTCCTTAAAGACATATCTTCCTCAGATAAAATAAAAAAGCCTTCGCCTCTGCATAGAGGCGAAGGCTTACCTTCGCGGTACCACTCTAAATTCGCCGGAGAACCGGCATCTCAGCATGCATCAAACAATGCACTCCCCTGTAACGGTGGGACACCGGGCGTACTTACTCAGCGACTGTTCAGCTGCCTGCTCCGGGGTGATATCCTGCATTCGCCGCGCCGTCTTTCACCTGCCGACGGCTCTCTGTGAGCGGAAAGGATGCATTCTGTCCCCATCTGCGCATTTTTGTTATTGGTTTATAGCATATTATATTCCGGCCTGCTTGTCAAGTGTTTTATCAGAGCTTTTCTGCAGACATTCCTTCCAAAGGTATGTGCAGCCTTCCCAGCTGCAGAAAAACCGGCCTTAAAGATTTTTATTTGAGCCAATATTCGCTTCCATCGCTTTTTCTGTCCATGTATCCCAGATCAATCAGGCTGCGGCGCAGGGTGGAATAGTCTTCCGGATAAATCCCTTTTAGAATTCCGTTGACATCCATTTCCGTATAGCGTTTTCCCTTTTCAAACTGGCCCGCTATTTTTTTAAAAATAACTGCTTTCTTCTTCGCTTTGGAAGAAATCACCTTTAGTTTTAAGGGTTCTAACGAACTGAAAACATTATTTAATATTTTTTCTTCCTCTTCCGGCGTAACGTCAATCGTTTCCATATTCATCCTCCTGTTATATTTCCTATTATCAATTTTACATTGCATTTTAAAAATGTCAAGCAAATATGATGATTTCCAAATCAGATGCATCGTTGCCCTGATCGTGCTGCGGAGTGGATAAACAGGGGAAAAAAACGACTTTGTTTCATGGTTCGGCGGCGGTCAGTCCGAATTGTTCAGCCGGATCATCTGTGTACTGGCTGCAATCGCCGCGATCTGGTGTTTCACCGCTGTTCAGAGACGACGAAGCCGTCCGCGAAACCACATAAGAGAAGCCCTCCCGAAAAGATGGGAGGGCTTATTTTTTGCTATCTGTTGTTGTCCGGAATATTGTCGTCAGGCGCGGCTTCGACAGAATCTTTTCCTTTTCCAGCCGATGATCCGCTGGTTTTCCATTCTTCGGACGATGTTTTATCGTCCTTTTTGGGATAAACGCTGTTGACATTCTCGCCAAGGCAGTTCATATCGGTAAGACTGCATTTTTTCTCGTCATTCTCGGTATCGCCGTTCATGTTCGTGATGCTGTATTTCTTACTCATGAGTTTCTCCTCTTTTCCATAGCATTGGGGACCTTTTTACTATTCCCAAAGCGGACGGCGTTATACCGCCTTTCCAGAAAAGCCGTTCACGCGGGGAGACGGAAAAACGCGCCGGAAAACAACAAGCACACCGTTTCATGTCATACGAAACGATGTGCCTGCTGCTATGGTGTGTGTCGAAACATGGAATAAGTAAAGGAGTAATCAAAAATTAATTTCAGAGCTTTTTCTCTGAAGCGGCATCCTGTACGGACTCGGCGATCTCCTCCAGGCTCTGGTTGGCGCTGGAGCCGATCGCGGCTATTACCGCACCCTCTACCAGGGGGCAGTCGAGCATCCGTATATTTCGTTCGGGCATATTTTCAATCACCATCTCCGCCGTCATGACCGCGCTGCCCATATCCATCAGGATCACTGCGCCGTCATCGGTATACACGGAGTCTATGGCTGTACTGATTTTTTCAAAGCTGGTGCCAAAGGTGCCGTCGTCCAGCCCCCCGGCCGGAACAACCGGCGCGTCGGCCGCCATCATCTTTGCCAGTTCGGCAACGCCTTCGGCAAGCTTCTGGCTGTGGGATACAATAATAATTCCTACCATATTGAACCTTTCCTGACAGCTTTATAACATTCTGTCGATTACTTTCAGCATTAAGCAGGAAGAGGTTGCTCCCGGGTCCTGATGTCCAAGGCTTCTTTCCCCAAGGTAGCTGGCCCTTCCCTTTGTCGCAATAATGGTTTTGGTATATTCAACGCCCTTTTCCGCAGCTTCCACCCCCTGGGTGAGCGCAGCCTTAAAGTCGTTATTTTCCGCATAGCTTTTTTTAATGGCATTCAGCGCGGGAATCAGGGCGTCCAGCATGGTTTTTTCGCCCTCGTGCGCCTTTCCCCTCATTTCGATCCCGCCGATGGCGGCTTCCAGCGCGGCAATAAAGTCGCTGCCGTCTATTTCAGTTTTCGCGCCGACCGCGGCGCCGGCCCTCATGAACGCGGTTCCGTAAAGCGGGCCCGAAGCGCCCCCCACGGTGGAAACCAGCGACATGCCGACCGTTTTCAGAATCGACCCGATATCCTTCCCGGAGAGATCGGCCAGCTTCTTTTCCACCTCTTTGAATCCTCTGGCCATATTGATTCCATGGTCACCGTCGCCAATGACATTGTCGAGTTCCGTTAAAAAATCTTTTTCCATCTGAATTTGCTCGCCGATCTGTTTCAGTATCTCTATTACTTTACTGCTGTCCGTCATAATGATTTCCCTTTCTCAAAAGATATATCCATATCATTCAATAATAAATGATTGATATGCAACCAGATGAAAATAATGCGGCGGAACGGTGCGCCCCGCCGCACACAGCAACCTTTATTGTTTGAACGCAGGAGTATCGGCCTTTGCATCGAGGAGCTCCTTGAGCTCTTCGTCAAGGCGGAGCAGGGAAATGGAGAAGCCCGCCATTTCAATGGAGGTCATGTAATTGCCGACAAACGTCCTGTAAATTTTGATTCCCTTTTCCGTCAGGTAATCATGGACCTTATTGTTGGCGATGAAAAGCTCCATCAGGGGCGTCGCGCCGGCGCCGTTGATCATAACCGCGACTTCTTTGCCGCTGTAGTCAATGTCCGCCACGATCTTATCCAGAAGCATGGTGACGATTTCATCCGCGCTCCTGATTTTCTCCCTGTGGGTGCCCGGCTCGCCGTGGATGCCGATTCCGATTTCCATTTCGTCCTCGTCGAGCTCGAATCCGGGCTTGCCGGCCGCGGGAACGGTACAGGGCGTAAGGGCCATGCCCATTGTCCTGACATTGTCGACGACCTTCTGCGCCACGCGGTGGACCTCGTCCAGGTCCGCCCCGGTTTCGGCCTTCGCGCCCGCGATCTTATGGACAAACACGGTCCCCGCGACGCCGCGGCGCCCGGTCGTGTAAAGGCTGTCCTTGACCGCCACGTCGTCGTTGGTCACCACGTATTTTACGCTGACTCCGTCCGCTTCGGCCATTTCCGCCGCCATCTCGAAGTTCATGACGTCGCCCGTGTAGTTTTTCACTACCATCAGCACGCCCTTGTCCGTGGCGATGGCTTTGATGCCCTCATAAATCTGATCAGGAGTGGGAGAAGTGAACACCGCCCCCGCTACGGCGCAGTCAAGCATTCCCTCGCCGACATAACCGCCGTGCGCAGGCTCATGGCCGCTGCCGCCGCCGCTGATAAGCGCCACCTTGCCTTCTTTTTTGTGAGCCCTGACGACCACGTTGCCGCAGTCCAGTTTTCTGACGTGATCCGGATACGCTTTTACCATGCCGACAATCATTTCCTGTTCCACATTGTCCACGCTGTTGATTAACTTCTTCACAAAAAACGCCTCCTGTCATTTATTTTAATGGATGATTACGGCAGCGCTCCGATCTTATTCCAGCTCTTTCGTCGCTATAATATCGACCGGCGTACCGCATACATTTTTAATAACGACTTCCCCGATATGGATCGGGCGCATGACCGTGTGCCGGGTAATCTCTTTCAGGCAATCGAAAATCTTGTTCTTTTCGATCGGCCGGGAGGTTTTGACGGAAAGCGGCTGAGCGGTTCCGTACACCTTCATCAGGGCGGTCACCATTCTGGTCGGAAGCGTCAGCTCCTCCTGCGCATATTTTTTACCGATATTGCAGGTATAGCCCTCGATGGATAAAATCCGATCGCCGTCCACCTCCGCGGTGATCCGGCAGCCCATCGGGCAGCCGATACAGGTAATTTCTTTTATCATGACTGCTGCGCCTCCACTCTTACAGTGATTTTGTCAGCATTGGCATTTTTCCGCAGATGCTCCGGAGTGAATTTCAGCGTTACCATTTCGCCGGGGGTCAAGATCCGGCTCTTTTTCTCGGCTGCCGGAACGTCTCCGACATCGATACAAACCTTTGCGTCCTTGTAAACGCCCCTCGGACGGAACATAATGGTGATCGGCTCATCCAGCTTCTTTGAAATATGCTGGGGGACCGCGCCGGATACGCCGAAGCCGTTGACCACTTCCAGCGTCTCTTCCTCCTTCGCAAGCCGGCCCTGTACATATTTGCAGGCGTTGGCGCCGGCCTTGGCGGATTCCTCGGATACGAAGTCGACCAGGTCATGCACGTGCAGCACGTTGCCGCAGGAGAAAATCCCATCCACGGAGGTCTGGAGATTCTCGTTTACCTCCGCGCCGTTTGTAGCCGGGGAAATCTTTACGCCGGCCATGGTGGACAGCTCGTTTTCAGGGATCAGGCCGACGGAGAGCAGCAGGGTGTCGCATTCGTAATACTCTTCCGTCCCCGGAATCGGCTTGAGCGTTTTGGGGTCGACCTTTGCGACCGTCACGCCTTCCAGGCGTTCCCTTCCGGCGATGTCGACCACCGTATGGCTGAGCAGAAGCGGAATATCGTAATCGTCAAGACACTGCACGATATTTCTTTTCAGTCCGGCGGAGAAAGGCATCAGCTCCACGCACGCCAGAACCTTTGCGCCCAGGAAAGTCATTCTGCGCGCCATAATCAGCCCGATATCCCCGGAACCGAGAATGAGGACGCGCTTGCCGGGCATCAGGCCCTTCAGGTTCGTAAATTTCTGCGCGGTACCCGCCGTGTAGATCCCGGAGCATCTCCAGCCCGGTGTGGCGAGGGACCCTCTGGGGCGCTCGCGGCAGCCCATGGCAAGGATGACGGATTTCGCTTTGAAATGCTCCAGACCCGCGCCCCTGCTGACCGCGGTCACCACCTTGTCCGGGGTGATGTTGAGGACCATGGTGTCGCACTGGGAGGGGATGCCGTATTCCAGCACCTTGTCGATATATCTCTGCGCGTATTCGGGGCCGGTGAGCTCTTCCTTAAAGGTGTGGAGCCCGAAGCCGTTGTGGATGCACTGCTTCAGAATCCCGCCGAGGTTTTCTTCTCTTTCGAGAATCAGGATATTCCTCGCACCCGCTTCATAGGCGGAAACCGCGGCCGCCAGACCGGCAGGTCCGCCGCCGATGATCAAAATGTCTACATTACGCATCTTCATGATCCCCTTTCTCAAAAAGGTAACTGTCCAGATATTTGGAATTTCCTCCGAACTTTGTCACTTCCATCGGGGATATATGAAGCTCTTCACACAGTATTTCCAGCGTCCTTGGGGTACAGAAGCCCGCCTGGCACCGGCCCATTCCAGCCCTTGTCCTTCTTTTGATGCCGTCGACCGATCTCGCCCCGACCGGCCTGCGGATTGCTTCCCTGATTTCAGCTTCCGTCACGGTTTCACATCTGCAGACGACCTTTGCGTAATCCGGGTTGACGGAGATTGCCATTGCCCTTTCTTCGTCCGTCATCTCCCTGAACTTCGGTATCCCTTTTCTGATCGGATTGAAATCATCCTTTTTCTTCGCGCCGAGCTTGTCGGTGATCATATCCGCCAGATACACGGCAATCGCCGGGGACGAGGTCAGTCCCGGGGATTCCACGCCCGCCGCGTTGAAGAACATCGGCGCGTCCGGCGCCTCGCCGAGGACAAATTCATTTCTGTCGCAGTGCGCGCGCAGCCCCGAGAACGTTGTGATATAGTTTCTGGCGGGAATCTGCTCCCAGGTAAGGCTGGCGAATTTCAGGATCTTGGCAAGTCCTTCGGGGGTGGTCCTGGTGTCCGTCTTATCGTCGATATCCTCTGCGGTCGGCCCGATCAGGATGGTTCCGTCCACGGTGGGGGTCACCAGGATTCCCTTGCCCATTTTGGTCGGCAGCTGGAAAATCGACGCGTGGAAGGCATCGCAGAATTTCTTATCGACGATGTAATACTCGCCTCTGCGGGGAACAATGGTGATTTTATCCTCGGAAACCATATTGTTGATCACGTCGGAATAAAGTCCGGCACAGTTCACGACCGCTTTCGCTGTAAAGGTACCAGCTTTGCTTATAACTTTCCATCCGTCTTTTTCTTTTTCAATCGCAGTAACTTCTGCTTCACGGTAGAAATTAACACCGTTCATCGCAGCGTTTTCGGCAAAAGCCTCGGTCAGCTCATAGGGGCAGACGATTCCGCCGTTGGTGACCAGGAGCGCCTCGTACGCCGTGCTGCCAATGTTCGGTTCTCTTTTTCTAAGTTCATCTTGTCCGATAATGCTGAGTCCGGGGACTCCGTTTTCTATCCCCTGCCTTTTTAAGGCTTCCAGGCTTTCATGATCCTCCGGGCTGAAAGAAACAACCAGGGAAGTATTCCATTTATGCGGAACATCCAGCTCTTCGCAGATCTGATCGTACATTTTGTTGCCGAGCACGTTGAACTTCGCTTTTTGGGTACCGGGATGCGCATCATAGCCGCCGTGAATAATCGCGGTATTTGCCTTACTTTGGCCGTTGCTGATATCATCGGTTTTTTCCAGCAAGGCAATGTTCAGGTTGTATCTTGACAATTCTCTGGCCACCGCGCAGCCCACGACTCCTCCGCCGATGACGATTACATCTAGCATTTTGTGAACACCACTCTTTAATTTATTTGGAATTTTTTAAAATAATGCAGGGGCAAATTTTGTTCGCCCCTGCAAATATTTTATCAATTCATCGCTATGTACTTACAAGGCATATTAATTCTTTAATATAACCCGATACAACCATGAATTACCACGGAATCGCCGCAAATAAGAACGCAGCGACCAAAGCGCCGACGATGGGCCCAAAAATCGGAACGATAAGGCCGTAGCTCCAGTTGGAATCGCCTTTGCCCTTAATGGGGAGGATCGCGTGGGCAATACGGGGTCCGAGGTCACGGGCAGGGTTCAAAGCGTAACCGGTCAGCCCGCCGAAGGACATACCGATGGAGACGATGATTCCGAACGTATACAGGTTGCCAACACCGGAAGCACCGGCACCGGCTACATTTCCGAAGCCGAGAAGCGCGAATATGAGCATAAAGGTAGCAACGGCTTCGCAGAAAAAGTTGCGGGGAATATTGCGGATGGAAGGACCGGTGGCGAAAACGCCGAGTTTCGTTCCGGGTTCCTCTGTCGCGTCGAACTGATCCTTAAACATCAGATAAACGATAATACCGCCGACACAGCCGCCCGCGACCTGGGCAACGATATAGCCGGGAACCATGGCCCAGCTGAATTTGCCGATTGCGGCAAACGCTATGGTCAAAGCGGGGTTGAAGCTCGCGCCGGAAGCCACGCCGAAAATGCACGCGGGAACCATAACCGCAAGGCCCCAGGCCAGAGTAATTTGAATGGAGCCGCCGCCCTTCATTCCGGATTTATTCAGGTTCACGTTGGCAACAACGCCGTCGCCCAACATAATCAGCATCATTGTTCCCAAAAATTCCGCAAGATATGGTAACATTAACAATACACCTCAATCTTTTTAATACCGGCCCCTTTCGATAGGAGGTTTCCCCTTCAGAGGGGCCGGCCTGAATTTTAACAGTTTACTCGCTAACCGTATGCAGAACAGAGAAATTATTCATCCTTGGCCCAGCCGAAGGAGCACTTAACGGCCTTGCTCCAGCCTTTGATGATTTCTTCACGATGAGCGGCCTCCATGGCGGGCTCAAAGATCTTGGAAATCTGCCAGTTCTTAATAACGTCTTCCTTGCTTGCCCAGTAGCCCACCGCAAGGCCCGCCAGGTAAGCGGCGCCCATTGCCGTTGTTTCAATGCACACCGGTCTGTGTACGGGGGCGTTGATCACATCGGCCTGGAACTGCATCAGGAAGTTGTTCGCACATGCGCCGCCGTCGACTTTCAGAGCGTTCAGCGTAATACCGGAATCTTCCTGCATCGCTTTCAGCACGTCGTAAGTCTGATAGGCAAGGGATTCGAGCGTCGCTCTGATAAAATGATACTTGTTGACGCCTCTGGTGATACCGACGACGGTACCTCTCGCGTACTGATCCCAATGCGGAGCGCCAAGGCCCGTAAACGCGGGAACAACGTAGCAGCCGTTCGTATCGCTGACCTTTGTCGCCAGATACTCGGAATCGGGCGACGTGTCAATCAGGCGCATCTCGTCGCGCAGCCACTGGATCGCGGCGCCGGCTACGAAGATGGAACCTTCGAGCGCGTAATTGACTTTCCCGTCAAGGCCCCACGCAATGGTGGTGACCAGGCCGTTCTTTGAGTAGACCGGCTTTTCGCCTGTGTTCATCAGCATAAAGCAGCCTGTGCCGTATGTATTCTTCGCTTCGCCCGGAGTGTAGCAGGTCTGGCCGAACAGGGCCGCCTGCTGGTCGCCCGCGGCGCCGGCAATCGGAATCGCCCCGCCGAAGAAGGACGGATCGGATTCGCCGTATACACAGCTGGACGGTTTCGGAGTCGGGAGCATGCTCTCGGGGATATTAAGCTCCGCAAGGATCTCTTTGTCCCATTTGAGTTCCGTAATGTTGAACAGCATGGTTCTGGAAGCGTTGGAATAATCGGTTACATGAACCTTGCCCTTTGTCAGGTTCCAGATCAGCCACGTTTCAATGGTGCCGAACAGCAAATCGCCGGCTTCTGCTCTTTGCCTTACGCCCGGAACATTGTCAAGGATCCATTTTACTTTTGTGCCCGAGAAGTAAGCATCGATCATTAAACCTGTCTTTTTCCTGTAGATTTCTGTTAAACCCTTCGCTTTTAAGGAGTCGCAGTACTGTGATGTACGTCTGCACTGCCAAACGATGGCGTGGTAAACAGGTTCGCCTGTTTTTTTATCCCACACAACGGTTGTTTCACGCTGATTGGTAATGCCGATCGCCGCTATATCCGCCGCAACCGCGCCAATCTTCAGCATTGCTTCCTGAGCAACACCGATCTGGGTAGACCAAATTTCCATCGCATCATGTTCGACCCAGCCCGGCTTCGGGAAATACTGCGTGAACTCTTTCTGCGCCACGCTGCACATTTCACCCTTCTCATTGAAAAGAATGCAGCGGGAACTCGTTGTGCCGGCATCCAGCGCCATGACATACTTGGCCATAAAAAAACCTCCCCTAAAATGTTTTTCCGATACAATAGTATTGTATCTTTGTTTGCCCTAAGGCACCTTCCCATAACTTTGGTTTTCCGGCTTGCGCCGTATTACCATCTATGCTCATATCATAACACCGAAAAGGAATTTTGTATTTAGACAATTCACGTTTTTTGTTTAGATTTGATAATTATCATGTTATCTAATCATTTTTTTTGGTTATTCTTGTACATGGTGCTACTTGAATTGTTGAATTTTTCTATAATAGATTCATGCTATTTGGCAAAAATGAATATGTCATATTTCCGTATGACAAAAAAATTCCCGTACTGGATGTACGGGAATCAAGTCATATCGCAATTTTCTTTTGTTTTTCCGTGCCGTGGTAAATGATCCGGAGCAGAACCTTGATTTTTTTAATGACAAAATCCTCGTCCTCCTGCATTCCCCGGCTGACCCACTGGATACCGTAATTTACAAACGCTGTGGTAAAAAAGTCGACCAGAAAATCCGCATCCTCCTCGCTTATGTATTTGCAGTTTTCAAGATCGATCCCCAGCTTTTCCACCCAGGAGTGCACCACGGGCTGTAAAAACCCTTCCATGTACTCCTTTTTGATGGAGCGAATAGTGTTTCTGCAGAACGCGCGGTTGGCTTTGCAGTACCTCATGGCCTGTACGACCGCCGTTTCCCACTGCCCGTCCTGTACTTCCTCCATCTGGATGAAGACATCGTTCCGGTAAATCCAGCTCAACAGCTCGTACATATCTTTGAAATGGTAATAAAACGTCTGCCGGTTCAATCCGCAGTTGCTGGTTACGTTTTGGACGGTGATTTTGTTGAATGGGGTCCGGCTCATCAGGTCCTTCAAAGAATTTGCAAGCTGCTGCTTGGTTTGCGATGCATATTCCATGTTTTTTCCTCCATTTTAACATTCAGCTCGTTTTAGCAGAATAGATAAAACAAACACTCATCCATAAAGTATATTATACTATATAACACGATTATGATTCAAGAGGAATTTTGCCATGGAGGAAAACGGGCCGGGCCGGCTTATTTTCGCGCGGGGCGGCGCGGGCTTGTCCTTTCTGTCAGGACGGAAACGATCAGGCAGGCGATCCCCAATCCCAGCAGAATATCCCCCGCGCTGATAAAGCCGCCGATGCGGGGAACCGGCACGGGGATCACGTCGCCCAGAAAATAGAACCTCGCTCCGCCGGTGGCAACGAAATAATTGGCTTTTTTCGCGTAGACGGCTTCCGGGGTCATACCGGGGAACATCGCAAGCGCCGAAGGGGATACCGGCATGCGGAAATTGTTGCACACAATGACAAGCAGGTTACAGAACGTGCCGGCTCCGGCAAGGACCGCCGCGGTCAGCCGGCGCCGATTCAAAATCAGAAAGACGATAATACACAGATAGCTGATCCCCGTAAAAAGCCACGGAAGCTTCGCGGCAAAATCGGGGAACCGGGAAAACGGCAGCTCCGCCAGCAGGCCGGCCACAGGAAGCCACAGGCCGCGGACGGAGGAAAGATTTCCGTATTGATTTTTTACGCCCCTTGTACGGTTGACGGCAGCCGCGATCAGAAAGCCCGCCAGCACAAAAACAAATAATACCATTCTTTCTCTCCGGTCCTATGAAATGACGCCCTGCTCACGGAGGGCGTCCAGAAAAGCGCAGACCACCTTGGGGTGGAACTGTTTTCCGCTTTCCTCTTTTAAAATTTCCACCACCCGCTCCACCGGCATGCTGGCGCAGTAGGGGCGGTCGCTGGTCATGGCGTCGTAAGCGTCCGCCACGCCGATAATATAGACCGCGGTGGAGATCTCCCCGCCTTTTGTATGGTCCGGGTAGCCGCCGCCGTCATACCGCTCGTGATGGTGCAGAATCGCTTCGCGGATCGTGTCGTTCAGCTTTACATTTTTCAGAATGGACGCGCTGATCTCCGGATGCGTCATAATAACGGCGCGTTCCTCCGGCGTAAGCGGGCCGGGCTTATTCAGTATTTTTTCGTCGATGCCGATTTTGCCCACGTCATGCAGAAGGGCGGCCACCTTGATGTCGTCGATATCGCCCGGATGATAGTGCATTTTCCGGGCGATCATTTCCGCATATTCCTCCACGCGGTGCGCGTGGCCCTCGGTATACTTGTCCTTTGCCTCCAGCGCGGCCGTCAGGGTTTTGACCATATTGTAATAGTTCGCCTTCGCGTCAAGATAAAGGACAAAGCTGTAGCGTGCAAGAAGTAAGGGCAGCATAATGAAAAGGACCAGATATACCCCGTTCTGCATTCCGAGGATTTTGGCAATAAAATATGCGATGGGCGCGGACGCCGCTATGTTGGGCATAAATTCCCACAGGTTTTTCAGAAGGGCTGGGAAAAACGCGCCCTGTCCATTTAACGTAAAAAGGAGCATTAGAATACCGCAGTTCAGAAGAATAAAAGAGAAAGAGGCTACAACCATGGGCAGCAAAATTTGAGGCAGTGAAAAATCTCCGATTACGCCTCCCACTTTTTGGTACAGCAAGCTGGCAGTAAAAGCGGAAATTGTGATATTTCCCGCATTGAACGCTGTTTTAATCGGCTCCCTATTGAAAATATGGGTGAACGTCCTTTCTCCCGTATTTGTGGGGATTACAATAAAAGGGGTACTGATTGTAACCATTGCAGCGGAAAAAATCGGTCCATAACAAAAAATCGAGGCCAGATTACAGACAAATGACATATCGATGGAATAATCGTCACGTATATAGATGGGAAGACAACGACAGATGATATATAAAAAAGTCAGAACTCCAAACTGTGCCAACGCCTGTTGGAAATCGGATTGAGCCAGAATCTGTCTGAAATATAAATAAACACAGTATGAGCCAAGAGAGAGACCAATGATTGAGACTATGTAAGCATAAATTTTTGAAGAGCGGCTCATATGTACCTCCTTCTTTATAAAAAAATCAGGTCTGCAAAGCTATGTATTAATAGTTATTGCCAAGAAAAGCTTGCACCAGCAGTTGCAATTACAGACAATACAGACAGTAATGCAAACAGAACTTTTTTCATTGAATATAGCCCTCCGTAAAACAATCTCTGTTCTCCGCTGAATAAACAGGCTATATCCGCTACGCTAATGGATCTGGCTGCAAACCTGATTTTTTCCGAATGAAATGCGCTAGATGCTGGAAATTCTGCGGTTCAGCGCGTCAAGCGTGGCTTTTACGACCGCAGAGCTGGCATCGTCGCCGACAAAGGAGCTGCCCAGACAGCGCTCCACGCTGTTTCTGAAATTGACCGCGATACAGACGGCAACCGCTTTCCCTTCGGTAAGGTCAAACAGCTTTACATCTATAGGGGAAAGCGACATATCCGGCTCTATAAAGTTGGAAACCGCGTTCAGGGTCGCCTGGCAGATCATTTTATTGACGTCCACGCTGTCGTTTAAAGCGGAGGCTTCCCCGCTGAAGGTGGATTCTCCGTCGCAAAGGGAAACGGCGGCCGTAGAACGGTTCTTGCTTTTTGCAATGCTGATCTCTTCAAAGACGAGCCTGTCCTTTATTTTCCGGCTGTTTTCCGACGGAATCTGAGCGATACTGATCAGCTTATGGTCAACCGTCGTATCGAACCGTACCAGGATGGCCGACTGTATGTCGCGCGCGATCTGTTTTGGCGAGCGGCTCATATCGGAAAGAACATGAATTTCAGTGATCGTGTCACCGGACTGGACAATGCTGGATTTGATTACGCCCGGCAGCTTGTCTATCAGATCGGAATATTCCTTTGCCGCCGTGCTTTGACTGTTCTCCATTTGAGAACCTCCCGATTTTTAAACTGTCTGTGCAGAAACATCTGACCATCTGCGCCATTAGGATTGAATGAAAGCGTTTTCTACATATTCACTCAAATTATATTAAATTGCATCCTGTTTATCAATGCCTTTTGGAAATATTTTGAAAGATCGCCTGTTAAAATTTATAAAAAATACATCCCGCGGCAGAATCCGCGGGATGTACGGCAATATATGGCTGAGATTTCGTTCGGAACAGGGGAGGCCTGCCGCTTGTCAGGTTTTTTTAATAAATTCCGTCCGGCACACGGGACAGGTGATGCTGATTTTCCCTTTCCCTTTCGGAACACGCAGGATATTGGAGCAATGGGGACATTTATAGTACCGGTGGGTCTTTCTGTCCCTCATCCTGTACGCGGTGTTATGCGTCCGGCTGCGCAGCCGGTAAAACGTGCGGCGAAGGCGGTCCTGAACGGGGCTCCACCATTTCAGGAAACGGGTGTTTTCCTGATACCGCCTGCTGATATTTTTTGAAAACATCCTGTAAAAGCAAAACACAAGGGGAACATAAGCCAACAGCAGCAAAACCGGCAGCCTGAAAAGCTGCGCGATTAAGGACAGCAGCGCATAGAACACCGCCAGCGCAACGGAAAACTGATCGGTGCCGTACCTTCCCGTCATCATTCTTCTGAACCAATCCATCGGGCAATCCTCTTCCTTTATGGTACGGCCGGAAAGCTTTCCCAGCGTACCTCAATACTATGATTATAGCTCATAAGGATGAAAAATATCTAAATAAACCGTAAACTTTTTAAGCAAAGCGTACCTCCGGCATGGCGGCCAGCTCCGAAACCGTCGCGCTGTGCAGGTCGGCCAGGCGTCCGTCGGCCAGCCGGGCCCTTCCGTCCGCGCCGACAAACAGGTCCGTTCCGCACAGGATGGTGTTTCCGATATACCGTTCATCCCGATCCAGATCAAAAACGAACAGCGGTCCGCCCTTTTTCCCGCGTTTGGAACAGACGTATTTGTAAATCCTGTCCTCCAGTTCCCCATCGCCGCGCCCGGCGCTGACATAGCAGCCGAAAATACAGCCGCAGTCAATCATCCTCTGCCGGAATTCTTCGGAGGTCAGCCGCCGCGCGTTTTCACCGGTATAGCCGACGTGGAAGCCGTAGAAGCATTTCCCCGCGTGCAGCTGCCGCAGCGCGCAGTTTGCTTCATCCTCCCCGCAGCCCGCGGACATATCGACGGACAGAATCAGGTTCGGCGTTTTCATCAGCTGTTCCTTATTCCGGTCAAAGATAAAGTTGGGAGTCACCGCCGCGAAAAAACAGCATTCCTCATGATTCCGGCAAAGCTCCAGAAGCTGCGCCAGCCGTTCGGCGGAATCCCCGATCTGAAAAACGTAGGTATAGATGCCGAGGGAAACGGCGTCTGAAACGATTTCCTCCATCCGGCGCGGCTCCAGGGAAGCCGCATGGTCCGGACCGCATTCAAACCGCAGCAGCCACGGGAGCTTTCGCTTTACGGCGGCTTCCTTTGTCCGAAGGATCTCCGCCCCGTAATTCAGACAGCTGTACCCGAAATTCAGGCTGACGGTTTTGATCGTCTCCGCGTCAACATTCCGGATCATGTTGAAAATCAGCTTATAGTACGGATTATCGGGATTTTTCAAAACCTCGTGAGCGATCTCAAAAAAGCGCTTCTGAGCCGTCGTTTTTGAAAAATTGTCGCCCATATCCGCCAGATTGCGGATACTGCGCCGGGGGTCGGACCGGATGTCCCGGATCGCTTTTTCTATGACCGCGCCCACGGCGGTACGCATCATCTTATGTCTGTATTCCATTTTTTACGCTCCGTTTGCAAACCGATATTTTTACGGCGTCCGCCGGCTTCGGGTAAAAGTTTCGTTCCCGAAAGAAAATGCCGGCAGTATCACTATAGAATGGATTCCCGCGGAATAAAATAGACAGTTTCAGGTTTTGTCCTGTTTTTCGACAAACAGGGGGATATGTCTAAAAAGGAAGGGCTCCGGTAAGGCTTCTCCGCGCCCGCGCCAAAGGGGATTTCCCATGCAGAAAGCCGCGAACGCGAGCGGTGTCCTACAGGGTGAGCGCGGCCGTCTTTCCGCCGATAAACCGGAGCAGCTCCCGCGGCGCGACTTCCACCTGCGCGCCGATTTTTCCCGCGCTGACGATGATGGCCGGCAGCTGCTCGCAGCTGCTGTCAATCACCGTTTGGAACTGCTTTTTCATCCCGACGGGCGAACAGCCGCCGCGGATGTACCCGGTCACCCTGTTGATTTCGTCCACGCGGATCATTTCCACCGATTTTTCGCCCACGCTTTTGGCGGCTGCTTTCAGATCCAGCTCCTGCGCGACGGGGATGACAAACACGTAATATTCCCGGCCGGCCCCGCGGGTCACCAGCGTTTTAAAGACCTGCTCCACGTCCTGCCCCAGCTTGCGCGCCACGGAAACGCCGTCGATCTTTCCGTCCTCATGGTCGTAAAAATAGTGGTTGTACGGGATTTTTGCCTGATCCAGAATCCGCATCACATTCGTTTTGCTGTTGTCCTTTGCCATTCTCAATCTGCCTTTCGCCGCCGTAACGGAATTACTGCTCTATTTTCCATTTGATTCCCTGCGGAGTATCTTCCAGAACCACATGGCGGGCCTTCAGTTCGTCGCGGATTTTGTCCGCGGTCGCCCAGTCCTTGTTCTTTCGGGCCTCTGTGCGTTCCGCAATCAGCTTTTCGATTTCCTCGTCGAGCGCGGATTCCTTTTTGACATAGAGCAGTCCGAGCACGTCGGCAAGCTCCTGGAACAGGTTCAGCGCGAAACGGCACAGCTCCTTTGACGGCGCGGCGGAAACGTTCAGGCTCGAATTGATGTCGCGCGCCAGATCGAACAAAGCGGAAATCGCGTCGGCGGTGTTCAGGTCGTCCTCCATCGCTTCGATGAAGTGGTCCTCATACTCGCTCAGCCTGCGGCGGACGTCATGCTCGCCCTGCTTTTCGCCGGAGGGCGCGTGCTCCATCAGAAATTTCAGGTTGTCGCGGCAGTTGTAAAGCCGTTCCAGCGCCGCCTGGCACTGTTCGATGACCTCCGTGCTGTAATTGATGGGCGTGCGGTAATGCGAGGCGACCATCAGGTAGCGGATCGGCTCGTAGCCGTACCGTTCGGCGACGTCGCGCACCGTGAAGAAATTGTTGAGGCTCTTGCTCATCTTGCGGTTGTCCACGTTGATGTAGCCGTTGTGCATCCAGTAGTTAGCGAAAGGCGCGTCGTTGCAGCATTCGCTCTGCGCGATCTCGTTCTCATGGTGGGGGAAGATCAGGTCCTGACCGCCGCAGTGGATATCGATGGTTTTTCCCAGATAGCGGCGCGCCATGGCGGAGCACTCGATGTGCCAGCCGGGCCTGCCCTTTCCCCAGGGAGAAAGCCAGCTGGGTTCGCCCGGCTTGGAGCCCTTCCAGAGGGCAAAGTCCATGGCGTCCTCTTTGATTTCCCCGGTGGCGATGCGCGCGCCGGCCTGCAGGTCCTCCAGCGGCTGGTGGGAAAGCTTGCCGTAACCCGCGTCCTTTTTGGTGCGGAAATACACGTCGCCGTTCTCAGCAGGATAAGCGTAGCCCTTCTTAACCAGATCGGAAATAATGCTGATAATCTCGTCGATATTCTGGGTCGCGAGCGGATGGATGGTGGCGGGGCGGACGTTCAGCCCCTTCGCGTCGGTCTCGTACTCCTCGATATACCGTCCGGAAACCGTCAGGTAGTCCGTGCCCTCATCCTTTGCCTTATTGATGATCTTGTCGTCGATGTCGGTGAAGTTCTGGACGAAAGTCACCTTCATGCCGCGGTACTCGAAATAACGGCGCAGCACGTCAAACACACAAATCGGCCGCGCGTTGCCGATATGGATGTAATTGTACACCGTAGGGCCGCACGCGTAAATTTTGACTTCCCCCACAGTGATCGGAACGAACTCTTCCTTCCGGCGCGTCAACGTGTTATAAATTTTCATCTTCTTTTTCCTCTCTTTTTCCGAGCGCTTCTTCAAGCAGATTTTGTATGTTCTTCAGTCTTATTTCCATCTGGCAAAGCTCCTGCGCAACCGGGTCCGCAACGTGGATCTGGTCCAGGTTGCACGGCCGGACGCCGTTCAGACGGACGATCCGCGCCGGTACGCCCACCGCCGTGGCGTTGTCCGGCACCTCGTCCAGCACCACCGCGCCCGCCGCCACGCGGGCGTTGTTCCCTACGCGGAACGGGCCGAGCACCTTCGCGCCCGAACCGACCATCACATTGTCGCCGAGGGTGGGATGGCGCTTTCCGTGGTCCTTGCCGGTGCCGCCGAGCGTCACTCCCTGGTACAGCGTGCAGTTGTCGCCGATGACGGTGGTTTCGCCGATCACCACGCCCATGCCGTGGTCGATGAACAGCCCTTTTCCGATCTGCGCGCCGGGGTGGATCTCGATCCCGGTTTTATGCCGCGCCCGCTGCGATAAATACCGCGCGATGAATTTCATATTGTGCCGGTAAAACCAGTGCGCCCTGCGATAGGCACGGACCGCCTTGAAACCGGAATAAAGGAAATACACCTCCAGCCGCGACCTTGCCGCCGGGTCGCGGTCCATTACCGAATCAAGCTCTTCTTTCAGATTGTTAAACATACCTGCCTCCAATAAAAAAGCCGCCCACGTCCCCAAAAAGGGACGGAGGCGGTCATTGTACCGCGGTTCCACTCCGTTTTATCACTTATATCAGCGGGTAACGGCGCCGGCCGTGCGGAGATACTGATTTCCCCCCGCCTGCTCACGGATGCATTTCGCCGCCCGCCCGGCAAAAAGCGCTTCCAGCCCCGGCGCTTTCTCTCTGATGCCCGCACTGCGGTTACTTCTTCCGCTCAACGCATTTCAATCGTACTGATAATATAGCACGATTTTCAAAGAATGTGACAATAGTATATACCAAAATATTTGTGAAGTAAACCCCCGTCAAGGCCATGCCTTATCCTATCCTTTTTCGGTGAGTTTATTTTGTCGTATTGATGACCCCGATATTCTGCACGATATAAATTCCGCCGGAAAGCAGCGCGAAAAAGGTCGCGATCAGGATCAGGGCGTAGCCCACGCCGTCAAAAACCGCCGCGCACGGCACCCCGCCGAAGGTAAAGGCGGGAATCCATCCCATGGAAACCAGCTCCTCCGCGTACTGGAAAACCAGAATGGCGACGACCGCGATGATCTGGCTGACGGTCTTTGTCTTGCCCCAGTTATTGGCGGCGATCACAACGCCGTTGTCCACCGCGACCAGACGGATGGAGGTCACCATAAATTCCCGCGCGACGATCAGGATCACGCACCAGGAAGGGGCCAGCCTGAGGTCGACAAAACAGACGAGCGCCGACACCACAAGGATCTTGTCGGCGAGCGGATCGAGGAATTTCCCGAAATTCGTGATCTGGTTGTTCCTGCGGGCCAGCTTTCCGTCGTAGTGGTCGGTCAGCGCCGCGCCGGAAAACAGGATCGCCGCCCAAAGATAATGGTGCGGAACCCCGGGAATCAAAAGCACCGCTACAAAAAAAGGAACCAGAACAATGCGCAGAACGGTCAGCTTATTCGGCAGGTTCATTTCCTTTCCTCCTCCAATATGATTTCTCCGGTCAGGTCACAGTCGACGCATTCGGTTATTTTCACATCCGCAAAGCTTCCGGTTTTCGGCCTCGCACCCTTTGCGGTAAAGAATATTTTTCCGTCTATGTCGGGAGAATCGGCGTACGAACGGCCGAACCAGCATTCGGCGTAACGGTCGAACCCTTCCACCAGCACGCGGTAAGTCTTTCCGACCTGCTTTTCGCCCCACTCCTGCATGATGTTCATCTGGTCTTCCATAATCCGTTCCATCCGGCGGCTTTTCACGTCCTCGTCGATCTGGCCGGGCATTTCCGCCGCGGCGGTGCCCTCCTCCTGCGAATAGGTGAAACAGCCCAGCCGTTCAAACCGGATTTCGCGGATGAATTCCGCAAGCTCGGTAAAGTCCTCTTCGGTTTCTCCGGGAAAACCCGTAATCAGCGTGGTGCGCAGCACCAGGCCGGGAATTTTCTCCCGCATTTTATGGATCAGGGCGGTCAGCTCCGCGCGGCTTCCCGTGCGGCGCATCGCCTTTAAGAGCCTTTCGCTGCAGTGCTGGAGCGGCAGGTCCATATAGTTCACGATTTTCTCTTCCTGCGCAATGGTGGTGAGAAGCTCGTCGGTAATAGAGTCGGGATAACAGTACAGCACGCGGATCCAGGAAAGGCCGTCGATTTTACACAGCTCCCGCAGCAGCTTCGGCAGCCGGAGCTCCCCGTAAAGGTCCCAGCCGTAACGGGTGGTGTCCTGCGCGATCAGAATCAGTTCCTTCGCGCCGCCGCGGACAAGGTCTTTCGCCTCGCTTACAATATCCTCCTGTGTCCGGGAGCGGTAGGGCCCGCGGATGAACGGAATCGCGCAGTAGGCGCAGCGGTTGTCGCACCCTTCCGCGATCTTCAGATAAGCGAAATATCCCGGCGTGGACAGCCGGCGTTCGCCGCTGAGCGGCAGAAGCGTCTTTTCCGGAAAGCTTTCCACCTTTACGCCGCCGAGGGCTTTTTCAATCACCGCGGCAATGTCGCCGTCCGCGCCGATGCCTGCGACGGCGTCCACTTCCGGCAGCTCCTTCAGGATTTCCTCCCGGTAGCGCTCGGCCATACAGCCGGTAACGACGATCGCCCTGATTTTTCCCTCCGCCTTCAGCCTGGCAAGCTCCAGAATCTCTTCGATGGATTCCTTTTTCGCCGCGTCGATAAACCCGCAGGTGTTTACGATCGCGGCGTCCGCAAGAGCGGCGTCGTCGCGGATTTCATAGCCCGCCTTCTGCAGTGCGGCCATCATCATTTCGCCGTCCACCTGATTTTTGGCGCAGCCAAGGCTCACCAGTCCTACACTATATGCCATCTATTCGTCCTCGTTTTCAAATTGATTGATCGCGGCGCGGATATCGTCCCAGCCGTAGCCGAGCCTCTGCAGCGCGGCAATGCTCCTGCGGCGCCCCTTTTCGTCGCCCAGAAGCCGCCCGTACTTTTTATCGAGCAGTTCCCGGATCTTCTCCGCGGGATCGGGGGCTTTTTCGTCCAGAATCCGCTGTACAAGCTCTTCCTCGATCCCTTTTTGCAGCAATTCCCGCCGCACGCGCGAAGCGGAATAGCCTTTGCGGCGAAAGAGGTCGGCCGCCAGGTCCCGCGCGTATTCCCCATCGTTGACAAGGCCCAGCTCCGCCATATGCCGGGCCGCCGCCTCGGCCGCTTCCCGGGTGGTGACCCGGCTGATCTTATCGGCAAGCTCCTTCTGCGAATGGTTCCGGTGTTCCAGAAGATACAGCGCCTTTTCCCCGGCGCGCCGGCTGTCGCTCTCCAGAATCAGCCCGTGCAGCCGGTCGTCGTCGATTTCGCGGCCGGGCCGAAGACCCGACCTCAGAAGCGTTTCCGTGTCGATATTCGCAGCGAATTCTCCGTCCAGAAACAGCGCGGAAAGCCCCTTCCTGCGCGGTTCCACCGCCGTAATCAGCATCAGTCGTCCGCGGAGATGTCAATGTTCGCGGAACGGCCCCGGCTGCTCGTTTTCGCGGGCGCGGGGGGCGCGACCTCCACCGGCCTGACGGCGGGGGCCGCCGGAGCGGTCTTCGTGTAAAGCTTCCCCACGTTCTCCTTGACAAGGGCCTCCACTTCATTTGCAATATCGGCGTTTTCCGCCAAAAACGCTTTCGCGTTGTCGCGGCCCTGTCCCAGCCGCGTTTCCTTGTAGGAGAACCACGCGCCGCTCTTCTGGATGACCTCCAGCTTGACCGCAAGGTCCAGCAGCTCGCCTTCGCGGGAAATTCCCCTGCCGTACATCACGTCAAACTCCGCCTCGCGGAACGGCGGGGCGATCTTATTTTTTACGACCTTCGCGCGGGTGCGGGAACCGATCATCTCGGTGCCGTTTTTCAGCGTTTCGATCTTGCGGATATCGATTCTTACGGAAGCGTAAAATTTCAGCGCGCGGCCGCCGGGGGTCACTTCCGGGCTGCCGTACATCACGCCGACCTTTTCACGCAGCTGATTGATAAAAATGGCGACGCAGCTCGATTTGGAAATCGCGCCCGCCAGCTTGCGCAGGGCCTGGCTCATCAGGCGGGCCTGCAGGCCGACGTGGCTGTCGCCCATTTCGCCCTCGATTTCGGCGCGCGGCACCAGGGCCGCGACGGAGTCGATGACGATCACGTCGATCGCGCCGGAGCGCACGAGCGCCTCCGTGATTTCAAGCGCCTGCTCGCCGGTGTCCGGCTGGGAAACCAAAAGGGAATCCACGTCGACGCCCAAAGCGCGGGCGTACACGGGGTCCAGCGCGTGTTCCACATCAATAAACGCCGCGTTGCCGCCGTTTTTCTGCCCCTGTGCGATACAGTGGAGGGCAAGCGTGGTTTTACCGGAGCTTTCCGGCCCGTAAATCTCGGCGATACGGCCGCGCGGAAGGCCGCCGATCCCCAGCGCAAGGTCCAGCGACAGGGAGCCGGTCGGGATGGCTTCCACATGCATGGCCTCGTTCTGGCCCAGACGCATCACAGCGCCTTTTCCAAACTGCTTTTCAATCTGTGCCAGCGCCGTTTCAAGCGCCGCGTTTTTATCTGTTGCCGCCATTTTCCCCTCCGGTTTATGACAGGCCGCGGCTGTGCGGATTTCCCCGCCGCGCGGCCTCAAATTTTTTATCGTCTAAAAAATTATACCGTATTCCCCGCCGAAAATCAAGACGGGGAAAGAAAAATTCGAACAAATGTTTAATTGCTTTTCCGGATACCCGCGACGACCCGGTCAAAGCCGTTAAAGTCTTTGACCACCCGGATTTCAGACAGGCCGGCGTTTTGAAAAAGGCGGGCCACCGGTTCGGCCTGCCCTTCGCCGATCTCTGCCGCCGCCGCGCCGCCGGGCTTCAGCTTCGGCAGCCAGATCGAGGCGATCGCGCGGTAAAACAGCAGTCCGTCCTCCCCCCCGAAAAGCGCCGTGCGCGGTTCCCGCCGCACCTCGGGCTGGAGCGTTTTTATCTCGTCGGCGGCCACGTAGGGGGGATTGGATACGACGCAGTCAAAGGAAGAAAAACGCGCCGCGCTTTCGGGGTTTAAAACATCCGTTTGCACGGATTTCACCTGACGGAGCCCGGTATTTCTGATATTGAGGTCGAGATAGAAAAGCGCCTCGCCGTAAAGCTCCGCCGCGAGCACGGACGCGCCCGGAAGAAGGGAAGCAAGCCCCAGCGCCACCGCGCCGCTTCCGGAGCAGAGGTCGAGGATTTGCGGGTTTTCCCCGCCGTGCAGCAGCTCCGCCGCCGTCTGGACCAGAAGCTCGGTTTCCTCCCGCGGGATCAGCACGCCCTCGCCGACCGCAAGCGTAAGCCCCAGAAAGGGCCAGCTGCCCAGAATATACTGCAGCGGCCTGCCGCCCGCGCGTTCGCGCGAAAGGCGGAGATATTCCTCCGTCTTCTGCTCTTCGGCCGGTTCCGCGGCGTGGACGATTCTTTTCTGGCGGTCAAGTCCGAACACCTTCTCAAACAGGCAGGAGGCGTCGAACGCGGGGCTTTCGACCCCCGCGCCGGCCAGTATGTTTTTTCCCATCCGGTATGTTTCGCCCAATGTCAAGCTGTCCGCACCCGCTTTTCTTTTATTCGCCGATCTTGATTTTGTCCTCGCCGTTTTCCGGAATGACCTGTTTCATGGCTTCGATCGCCACCTCGATCATGCCGTCGTCCGGTTCCTTGGTGGTAATCCGCTGCACCCACAGCCCCGGGGCGGCAATAACGCGCGTGAAGGCGTTGTCGTGACGGCCGCACAGGCGGATAAATTCGTAGCCGACGCCGACGATGAGCGGGACGCACAGAATTTTGACAAACGTCCTGACAAACGGATTGCCGAACGGAATGAAAAATCCCACGATAATGCTCAGGAGCAGCATAATAACCAGAAAGCTTGTCCCGCAGCGCGGGTGGAACCGGCTGTGCTTGCGCACGTTTTCGACGGTGAGCTCCTCGTCGTTCTCATAGCAGAAGATGGTTTTATGCTCCGCGCCGTGATACTGGAAAAGCCGTCTGATTTCCGGCATCCGGGAACAGAAATAAATGTAACCGATAAAAATCGCAATTCGCATGGCTCCCTCGATCAGGGAACGCCACGGCGCTATGGCCGGGCCGGCCGCGTAGTCGCGGACAAGATTGAAAAGGATCGTCGGCAGGAAGAAGAACAGCCCCACCGCCAGCAGAAGGCCCAGCACGGTGCTCGCCGCCATAATCGCGTTCATCATTTTATCGCCGAAGGTCTTTTCGACCCATTTGTCAAATTTGGACGGTTCCCCGTCCTCTTCCAGCCCCGCCTTGTCCACGGAATAGGAAAGCGCCTTGTACCCCACGGAAAGCGAATCGATAAAGCCCGCGATCCCGCGCAGCAGCGGCAGGCGCAGGACGGAATGCTTATCCCGCATCGGGCTGCCGCCCATTTCCTGCGTGGAGACGGAGCCGTCGCTCACGCGCACGGAGGCGACCGTTTTTTTCGGACCGCGCATCATGATTCCCTCCACCAGCGCCTGTCCTCCGATGGACGTGATGCATTTTGTCTTTTCTCTAGCCATTCTTTTCGGAATTCCTTTCTTCGTTTATTGTCTCGTCGGTCTGCGGCTGGGTTTCCAGCTGTTTCAAGGTCGGTATAAAGATGGTGACGGCGGTCCCCACGTTTTCATGGCTCTCGATCTCCAGGCTGCCGGAGTGGAGCTTCATGATCTCGTCGGCAAGCGCAAGGCCGATTCCGGAACCGCGGATGGTCTGGTTCGCCTTGTAGAATTTCTTTTTTACCTTCGGAAGATGCTCCGCCGGAATCCCGCAGCCGTTGTCGCTGATGACGACGCGGATAAACCCGCCGGACTCCGTCGCGGTCACGCTGATGGTGCCGCCCTCTTCGGTATATTTCAGGGCGTTGTCGATGATATTGACAAACACCTGCCGCAGGCGGTTGATGTCGCCCAGAACGGGCGAAAGCATAGCGGGCTCCTCGTAAAGCAGGAATTTATGTTCCATGTTGGCGCGGTCGCTGAACATATAGACCGCCTCCCCCAGCTCGGCGAGAATGTCGATCTTGTCCATGGTCAGCGTCATGCGCCCGCTCTGCATCCGGGAGAAATCCAGAAGCTCCTCCACGATCCCGGACAGGCGCTCCGATTCGCGGATAATGATGCCCATGCCGCGGTCCAGCGTCTCCTTGTCGTTCCCGCCGCCCTGCATGGTCTCCGCCCAGCCCTTGATGGCGGTCAGCGGCGTGCGCAGCTCGTGGGACACCGAGGAGATGAAGTCGTTCTTCATTTTTTCGGCGGCGCCCAGCTCGTCGGCCATGTCGTTGATGGTGTCGCAGAGCTGGCCGATTTCGTCGTCGTTGCTTTTTTCTATTCTGGCCTTAAAGTCACCCTGCGCGATCCGCTTGGCGGTCGCGCCGATTTCCTTGATCGGCGTAATAATCGAATTCATAAAATAATAGCTCGAAACAATCACGAACAGAATGATCAGAAGCCCCGCGAGGATCAGGGACCCCAGAATAATGGCGACCTGCTTGTCGGCTTCCTCCAGCGAAACCACATAGCGGATGGCACCCACAAAGCCGCCCTCGTTGTTGCGCATGACGCGCGTAACGGCCATCACCTTTTCCCCGCTGGTCAGGCTGCCCGTCCAGGTGCCGTAGCCCCCCGTGCTTTCCAGCGCCAGCTTATAGTCCGGCATGGGCTGGCTTTCGTCCGGCGCAAAGCCCACCGAGGTAATGATGATCTTTCCGTTGGAGTTGAACACCATCAGCTCCATGCTCTCCTTATT
This sequence comes from Caproiciproducens sp., assembly GCF_053840905.1. NCBI lineage: Bacteria > Bacillati > Bacillota > Clostridia > Eubacteriales > Acutalibacteraceae > Caproiciproducens > Caproiciproducens sp. Next base: position 45,358 of record NZ_JBNLXQ010000014.1, on the reverse strand, counting down.
GGGGAAGTTTTCCACATAATTGCGGGCGGCGGTGCTGAATTCCTGCGGCGATTTCCTGCCGTAATCCGCGAACACGTTGGTCAGCTCGTCGGAGCGGCTGCTCAGCGCCGTCTGGATCCCGTTGTACACATAGCCGCGCACAACATAGGAAAGGACGAGAATCAAGGTAACCAGAATGAGCAGAATGACACCCAGACTGTTTAAGAGCCAGCGCCTGGTGATGCCGTTCGTTCTCATGCCGATTTCCCCTTTCCTTAACGATCGTTGATCTGCCCCGGGAAGGCTATGCCTCCCACTTGTACCCCAGCCCCCAGACCGTGACAATGTGCTTGGGGTTGGAGGGTTCGTCCTCCACCTTCATGCGCAGGCGGCGGATGTTCACGTCCACAATCTTCTCCTCGCCGAAATACGCGTCCCCCCACACATGCTTTAAAATATCGGAGCGGTCGAGCGCAGTGGCCGGATTGGAAAAGAAATACTCCATGATCTGAAACTCCACCTGCGTCAGTTCGATCGGCACGCCCTTCTTCATCAGGGTGCGGTTGCGCAGGTTGAGCGCGAATTCCCCGGAGCGGATTTCCTCCTTGAAGTTGTTTTCGTTCCTCATCTGCTCCAGCGCGACGCGGCGGTACACCGCGTCCACCCTTGCGACGAGCTCGCTGGGGCTGAACGGTTTTGTCACATAGTCGTCGGCGCCCATCATCAGGCCGCTGACCTTATCCATTTCCTGTGTGCGCGCGGTCAGAAGGATGATGCCGATGGAGCCGCTTTTCTGCCGCAGCTCCTTACAGACGGCAAGGCCGTCCCTGTTGCCGGGCATCATGATGTCCAGCACCGCCACGTCGATATTGCCCGCTTCCCGGTCGTAAACCGCGAGCGCCTCGTCCCCGCTGGCCGCCTCAAAAGCGTTGTAGCCGGCCCGTTTCAGATTGATTACCACAAATTCCCGGATTGCCTGTTCGTCCTCGGCAACAAGGATATTTTTCATACCCGTTCCTCCATATCCTGATTTAATCCTGGCTGATCAGCTCAAAGCTGTTTTTTACGTCGCCGACGCTGAGGGAAAGCGCGTCGTCCGGCGACGGGGAGCTGGCTGCAAACACCAGGCTGTCGGACTCAAGCAGCTTGTAAAAGCCGGCCGTTCCTGTGCCGCTGTCCCATTCCTTCTGGGAAAACACCTGAATTTTCAGAAGCGCCGGGCCGAGGGACCCCGAATTTTTCCCCGCCGCATTCCAGCGGTAAAACGTAATCATACGCGTCACGGTATCCGTTTTGGTGGTCACTTTGCCCCGCCACATGTCCGGTATCAGAAACCAGTAGCCGTCGGAATAATCCAGGACCATGCTCATTACCCGGACAAACGTGCCGGTCTGGGTGTCGTAGCGGTGCCAGTTGGTAATATAGTCCGCGTCGTCCGTTTTTTCGCCGCTGTGGCCCGGCATCAGGCTGACGATCGGAACCTCTATGATTTTATCGCCGTTGATATCCTTGGAAACAACGGACGTATTGCGCATCGTATAATTGGCCGTCTGCGTTTTCACGTCGTAAAACGGCGATTTCAGTCGCTTTGTCTTCTGGTCCCAGTAAAGGAGCTCCGTCACGAGGGAACCCTCGTTTTTGACCCCGTCCAGAACAATGCCGTTCTGGCGCTCGTTGATCAGCCCGGCCTTCACGGAGGCGTATTTCGTGACGCCGCCGTCCATACGGCAGGAGCCCATCACCTCCACGGCGCCGTCCTTGACCCGGAACAGCCGGGCAAACGCGGGCTGGTCGCCCACGCTGGTGTTGGCGGTGAAAATCTCGTCCCTGCCGTCGCCGTCAAAATCCATCACCGCAAGCTCGGTGTAGGTCTGTTCCAACTTCAGCTCGTTCATTTTCCCGTTTTTATAATAATAGACGCAGATGGTGCTGGTATTGTTCAGACTGCTGCCCCAGCCCACGACGACCTCGCTCTTTCCGTCGCCGTCAAGGTCGCCGAAGCAGACTTTGTCCACCTGGGCGGCGGGATTGCTGAAAGAGCCCATATCCACCCATTTTCCGTCCTTTTTCATGAACATGATGTTGGTTCCGGAGGTCTCGTCTTCCTTCTGGTAAATCGCCATGGCCTCGTCGTTTTTATCACCGCACAGGTCGTGCGTGATAATCGCGGAGCGGTAGTCCCCGCTTTTCGGATATTTCAGCGTCATCTTCCCGTCGGTTTTGCTTTCCAGCAGCGCGTGAATATCCGCTTTTTCCCCGGTCGGTTTCGGCGGGTGCATCAGCGTCTGGGCGTCAAGGCCGATAAAGGAGCAGCCCGACAGGGTCACCGCCATCACAAGCGCCGCCGCAACGGCTCTCAGCTTCATTTCACCACGCCTTTCTTTATTTACATTGATTATTTATTATATCATTATATACCGAAAATGAACAGTATCAATTATGTTACGAAAAATATCCGAGGCTCCCGCACGCGCGTAAGTATGCCCGTATTCTCACACAAAAAACAGCCGTATGGCTTAATAAACGCCATACGGCTGCCAAAAGCAGTCACATTGTCATACGGAAATCCAGATTGTAGGGCGGGTCGAGCGTGGCCCGCGCTTCGTCCAGAAGCGTTCTCCAGTCCGGCTCCCCCCGCTGCCGCGCCAGCCGCACGGCCTGCGTCATGAACCAGGTGTCGAGCAGCAGGGTCTCCCCCTCGCGCATCACGGCGAAAGGAAACGCGAACTGTTCCTTTAGAAAATCCCATTGTTCCAGCTCGAACGCGGCGCGCACGGCGCTCAGCCGCACCCGCTCCGCGGCCTTCAGCGAATCCGGAAGCGCGCGGTAGCAGTCCCACGCCTTCTGCCAGCGCCCGGCCTTTGTGAAGAGATCGATCGCGTCCTGCGCCATAACCTCGGACTGTTCGGCGCCGCCCAGAGCCAGCGCCTGTTCCATATAGGAGCAGGCCTCTTCCAGCCGGTTGTCCTGCACCATGGCCTGCGCCAGATTCCGGCAGCAGACCGCGGTGGGGCAAACGGCAAGGGACTGCTCCATCGCGCCGATTCCCTCCCGCCATTCGCCGCTTTCGTAAAGCATCAGCCCCAGGTGGAGCAGCGCCTGCGCGCTTCTATTTTCCTCTTTTTCCAGAGAAGCGGCCAGAAGCGCCGTCCAGCGGGGATCCGTCATCCAGGAAACGGGCAGCCCCTTTTCCTGTTCGGGCATCCGGCCCGTCTGCAGCAGGGCGAGCCACGGCGCCTGCTTTTCGCCGAGCGTCTCCTTTGGGAAAACGAGGCCCTTCGGAATCATTCCTGGGTCGCGGGCGGCTTCCAGCGCGCCCCAGCCGCTGCCGAAATGCAGTACCTCGTCCGGCGGGGTATCCTCCAGCGCTTCGTAAAGGCTGTCCGCCCGCAGCAGCTCTTCCCCGCTCAGACGGCGGTCGATCAGGCTGTGAACATACTGCTTGGAGGCTTCCCAGTCACCAAAGGCCTTCTGCGGGTCGGCCTCCATCCCGCCGAAAACCTGTGTGAACCGCACGCAGCCGTTCGGCCCGATGTCCCCGCCGTGCACCTGCGAAGGGAATAAGCCCGCCTGAATCTCAAGGTAGTTCCCTTCCCCGTCCCGCGAAAGGAAGTCCTTCCAGTGGCAGCCCCCGCGCTGCATGCCCCAGCAGAACATTTTCCGGTAGCGCAGCGCCGCGGTGGAGCGTTCCCAGAACGCGGAGCCGTCGTCGTACACCGCCGCTTCCCACGCGTCGGACAGAGCGTGCCGGTTCTGGAAGAAATATTCGCTGGAATACGTGAGGTTCTGCGGATAGCTCGCGTCCAGCCCGTTCAGGCTTTTCAGATACGGCATGGTGTCGTGGGCAAAGCCGTGGGCGGAATTCTGCGAGCCCATGGTTTCCGGCCGGATGCAGACGACCCCGTCGCTCTGCGACAGGACGCGGACATTCCGTTCCTCGCGCACCGCGATATTGGTCCACCAGTAAAGCGGCACCGCACGGGGCTGCGTATTGAGGATTTTCACATGGGCGAACAGCCGGTCGGAATCCTCCGGCAGGTGGAAATCGATCTGCAGGAAGAAGCATTTCTGCCGCTCGTACTCGTACATGCGCAGAAACGGCTCCCCGTCCTTTCCCGTGCATCGGGCGAAAAACATCGGCTCGCAGGTCAGGCAGCTGTGGCCGTATTGCCCCAGATTCCACTCGATGCCGCCGGAGAACCACGCGTTGCGGATCGCAAGGTTGGCAAGGCGGAAAACCGGGTTGGAAAACAGGAGCTCCCGCCCCGCCTTTTTGTCGAAAAGCGACCACAGCCGCCCGCCGAAATCGGCAAGGAAGACGGCGCGCAGAAAACCGTTCTCCATAACGACGGTTTTCAGTTCCCGCGGCTTCAGGCCGCGGTGAAAGCCGTCCTGAACCGTATAGGGCAGCTCGCGGAAACCGGTCTGGTAGGCGAAGCCCTTTTTCTCGCTTTCCAGCAGACCCGCGTCGATCAGGGGCTGATCCTGCGCGCGGTCGCGAAAGCGCGGCAGGGGATTCCCGTTTTCCAGCGCGGCGCCGGGTATTTTCAGCAGCGACGGATAAATTTTCAATGAAAACGTCCCCCTTGGTTTTTTTCGGCAATTCCGGACTTACCCTTTGATGGCTCCGCCGGTCACGCTGGCAATGATCTTTTCCGAAAGGAAGATATACAGAATGAACGTCGGCAGGAACACAATGACCACTGCCGCGAACATGCCGCCCCAGTCCCCCGTATAGCGCATGGACTGGATCATGGAGTACAGGCCGACGGCGACCGGGCGGGTCTTTGCCGTATTGGCGAAAATCAGGGAAATAAAATACTCGTTCCAGATGGTGATGAAGTTGAAGATCGTCACCGTGATAATCCCGGGCTGCGCCAGCGGCAGCATGATCGTCCAGAACGTTTTCATGGGCGAACAGCCGTCGATTGCCGCGGCCTCCTCAAACGTAACCGAAAGATTGTGGAAAAAGGTATTCAGGAAGAAGACGGTAAACGGGACGTTGATCGCTATGTAAAGGAAAATCAGCAGCCCTCTGGACTGGCTGACATGCATCTGGCTGAACAGCGCGAACAGGGGCATGATGATCATGATCGAGGGAATCCCCAGCGCGGTCGCGAATAAGTTCTGAAGAAACCCGTTGCCGCGGAATTTGAAGCGGCTGAGCACATAAGCGGCCGGCGCGGCAACGATAATGACAACCGCGCAGGAAATCAGCGTGTAGACAAGGGAATTCATAAAATAGCTGGATACCTTATGCGTTTTCCACGCCTTCACGTAGTTTTCCGGATGCAGCCCGGTTGCGAATTTGAACAGGTTTCCGTCGAAAATCTCTCTGGTGGTGGAGAAGGACGCCAGGATAATCCAGCCGATCAGCACAAAGGTAAAAACGATCCAGATTCCAACGACCAGATAGCCCGGAGCAAGGGCCAGTTCTTTTTTCCAATTGATTTTCCGTCTGATTTTTTGATTAGCCATTGTTCATTCCCCCTTAAAGCTCAACGTCGTCGTGACGGACAATGAGCTGCGTAAACAGAAAGACGATCACGACCACAATGGTCAGGATGACGCCGATCGCCGCGCCCGCTCCGGAATCGCGCACCGTAATGGCCGAGTTGCTCGCGCCGAACACCAGCTCATACATATAGGACATCGGCGTGACGGTGCTCGCGCTCAGGTTTACGGGCGAAAACAGCTGGCTCCATACGAAGAAAGCCATGGTGCTGACGGTCCAGAGCACGATATTGGTGCGGCAGACTCCCTTCAGAAGGGGAAGCGTAATTTTTGAAAACCGCTGGAACACGTTGGCCCCCTCGATGGTGGCGGCCTCGTAAAAATCCGTCGGGATCCTCTCGATCCCGCTCATCCAGATCAGCATATGGTACCCCACCATGCCGAAGCAGTAGGCGACGAGCATGCTCCAGAACACCATTTCCGGGCCGGTCCACTGCGTGGCGGCCGCTTCCGAAAAACCGAGGGCTTTCAGGATCGAGCTGAGAAGGCCGAAATTGGGATTGTAAACATAGTTGATCCACATGGTCCCCATGGCGACCGCCGAAATGACGTTCGGCAGGTAGATCACGGAGCGGAAAAAGCTTTTCCCGTGGACTCCGCTGGTGAGGATCACCCCGAAAAGCAGCGAGACCAGCATGACGCCGATACCGCCCACAAGCCAGATCAGGCCGATGTTCTGCAGCGCGCTCATAAAAAGGGGCGTATGGAAAAGGGTCCTGAAATTCCCCAGCCCGTTAAACTTCCATGCCGAAACGGCATCCGTAACGCCCTCTGCTTTAAAGAAGCTCATGATGACGGTCCTTATGGTAGGGTACAGGAAAACCATGGCGTACAGAAAAACCGCGGGTGCCAGAAAAATAACAATCATCGATTTATTTTTTGTTTTCATAAGAACCTCCCGAGAATCCCAGGGACAAAAGGGCGGCAGCGTAAACACGATGCCGCCCTTTCCCCGCCGCTGTGTCGTTGAATTATTTCTTCATTGCGTCCGCAAAGCCCTTCGCGTCAAGCTTGCCGCTGACAAGCAGGGCGAAATTGGTCTTGATCTTCGCGTTGATGTCCGCGTCGTTTTCCATGCCGACCGCCCAGGGATACCGGGTGGTGGTCGCGTCCAGAACCGCCTTGGCGTCCGCAAGCTGCGTCGGCCACGTTGCGTCGTTCGCCATCGGTACGCCGATGGATTCCGCCGCAAGCTTGTTGTCCCATTCGCCGGTGGTCATAAAGACGATGAATTGGAAGGCTTCCGCCGCGTGTTTGCTGTCCTTGTTGATGCCGAAGCACTGCGCGCCGTACTGGTTGGCCTCCGGGCCGTCGCCGTCCTTGCCGACCGCCGGATACGCGAAGGTGCCCCAGTTGAAGTCCGCCGGGGCGGAATTCTTGATTTCATTCGGAAGCCAGGTCCCGTTCAGGTACATGGCCACGCTGCCGCTTGCGACCTCCTGCTGTCCCGCGGGGTAAATATTGCCGGCCGCGTTCTTGGATATGTAGCCCTTGTCGTACATTTCCTTCCACTGCTCGCCGAAGGTCTGGACGGCGGGATCGTCGATCTTTTTGTTTTCCACCATGGCAAGCGTCTTATCCCCGCCGATCAGGCGGGCCATATGGTAGCCGAACAAGGCGGCCATATATGCGTCGTCCACGGTAATCGCGGTCTTGCCGGCCGCCTTGATTTTGGCGCAGGCGTCGAGCCACTCTTCCCACGTCTTCGGGACCGCCGTAATTCCGGCCGTCTTGAAGATGTCCTTGTTGTACATGACAAGGAACGAGGACGGCTGGTAAGGAATGGTGGAAAGCTTTCCGTCCGGCCCGAGGGAACGGGCAAGGTCGACCAGCTTCTTATTGATCACGTCGGTCAGCGGTTTGCCGTCCGTGGTGTCGTAGGACTTGGCGGCCAGATCCTCCACATTGAGCAGATATTTGCCCCAGGTGCCGTTTACACGCTCGACGTCCTCGTCAAAGAGGTCGACTTCCTGTCCGGCGTCCAGCGCGGGCTGCAGGGTCTTGCGGATATCGCGGCCCTGCCAGTTGATGTCGACGGTGATCCCCGTCTTCTCCTTAAAGGCTTCCGCCGCTGCCGCAATGGTCTGTCCCTGCGGCTCGGTTTCGTTCCACATGGAGTAATAAGTAACGGTTACGTCGCTCTTCGCGGCTCCGGACGCCGCTTCGCCGGAGGCGGCCGGCGCCGATGACTGAGCGGCTCCGCCGCAGCCGCCGAGCGCCATGGCGCAGACTAAAACAATGGCCATAAGAGAACATAATTTCTTTTTCATTTTCAGACCTCCTAATTTTATGTTTGAATTTGAGGCGTCCCTGAATTTGCATATTGACCAATAAATTGGACTCCAATGTTTCATTTTTATCCAATTCGCCGTTCAACATCCCTATTTTACGGTGTTTTCACTAATATTGATTTAGAATTTTTTGCATTAAATTTGCACAATCCATTTAAGTTGCACAAACGGTCTTTTGCTTTCGCGGGCGGCGGTTTTCTCCTGTCTTGCGGGCGGACCCCGGCCCGCGACAAATTCCGTATCAGCTTACTCCCCGGAAACAAAAAAACGCCCCGTTCAGCCGAACGCAGCGCCTTTGCCTTGTGTTGCTCGTATTATAGCACGGCCATTTCATTTGTCAATTCGCAAAACGGCTAAAAGCACCGGAAAACGGACATTGTACAAATTTTATGCGCAGAATGACAAACCTTCCCCGGGCGGTGATTCCCATCCCGGATATTTCCGTATTGAAATATTTACAGAGAAAAGGAATGCTATGATTAAATATTATAAAAGGATTGACGCAGGTGAGGAGCTGAGACTGATGACGCAATTTGTAAGCACCTTTTTGAAGCAGGAAATCGTAATCGATGAACTGATCACCGTCCATTATTTTGAGTACAACAGCGATTTCTATTTTCCGGGCGAAACCCACAATTTCTGGGAATTCCTGTACGTGGACAAGGGGCAGGTGGACGTAACCGCCGGAAACACCAACTATGTGCTGAAAAAGGGGGACATCATCTTTCACAAGCCCTATGAATTTCACAGCCTGTGGGCCAACGGCGTGATCGCGCCGAACCTTGTGGTCATCACGTTCAAATGCGGCTCCCCCGCCATGCGTTTTTTCGACAACAAGATCCTGAAGGTGGGCGACTTTGAACGCGACCTGCTCGGCCGCGTGATCGAGGAATCCTTCGGCGCCTTTTCCTCCCCGCTGGACGATGTGGATATGAAGGAGCTGGTGCGCAGCGGCAAAGGCGCTTTTGCCTGTGAACAGGTCATCAAGCTCTGCCTGGAGCTGATGCTCATCAGCCTGATCCGGAAGGGCGGGGCCGGCGAGGAACGCGTTTCCTCCTCCATCAAGGAGAAATCGGGTCAGGACACCTTTTCCCGGATCGTGGCGTACCTGAGTCAAAACATCCACAACAAGGTCACCCTGAGCGACGTGTGCCGGGACAACATGTGCGGCTGTTCCTTCCTGCAAAAGGTGTTCCGCGAAAAAACCGGCGGCGGCGTGATGGAATACTTCGGGAAGATGAAGGTGGACAGCGCCAAGCAGTCCATCCGCGAGGGGACGAAGAATTTCACCGAAATCGCGAACGACCTCGGATACTCGTCCATCCACTACTTTTCCCGCCACTTCAAAAAGGTGACCGGGATGACCCCCTCGGAGTACTCTTCCTCCGTCAAGCTGCGGACCGACAGCCAAAAAGGCCGCCCGCCCCATTTTGAGTGATGCCGATCCATAACAGAACAGCAGAAAATACGGCCCGTCCGGGAATCCCGGACGGATTCTTTTTGTGCAAAAATGATTTTTTGTGCAAATTTTGTGATGGATAAGATATTTATTTTAAAGCAAGCATCCTCTAAAATAAGGGCAGAGAATGTAAAAAAGCAAACATACAAAGGAGAATGCGGCATGAAGGAACCTGTACTCGTTGTCATGGCGGCGGGAATGGGCAGCAGATACGGCGGGCCGAAGCAGATCGACCCCGTAGGGGACAACGGGGAGATCATCATCGATTTTTCGCTTTACGACGCGGTGAAGGCCGGCTTCAAAAAGGTTGTTTTTCTGATCAAGAAATCCATTGAGGCGGATTTTAAAGAAATTATCGGAGACAGAATGTCCAAAATCATAGAGGTAAAATACGCGTATCAGGAGGTCGGCGTACTGCCCGAGGGGTACCGGGCGCCTCCGGGACGCGAAAAGCCCTGGGGCACCGCGCACGCGGTGCTCTGCTGCCGCGAAGCGATCGACGCGCCCTTCGCGGTGATCAACGCCGACGATTATTACGGAAAAGACGCGTTCCGCCTGATTTACGATACTCTCCTCCACAGCCGGGACGACGGGCTGTACCGTTACGCGATGGTGGGCTACACGCTGGAAAACACGCTGACGGACCACGGCCACGTGGCAAGGGGCGTCTGCGCCGCCACCCCGGACGGGTTTCTCGAGGATATCCACGAGCGCACCCACATTGAAAGGCGGGAAAATGCGGTCCAGTACACCGAGGACGGCGGAAACACCTGGGTAACCATCCCCCCGGGGAGCGTCGTCTCCATGAATCTGTGGGGCTTTTCCGAATCGATCCTGGGGGAAATCGCGGCAAGGTTCCCCGCTTTCCTGGACGATGCTCTGGAAAAGGACCCGCTGAAAGCAGAATTCTTCCTGCCCACCGTGGTGGATGAGCTGCTCAAGGGCAAAAAAGCCAGCGTAAAAGTGCTGCGGTCCCCGGACAAATGGTACGGGATCACCTACCGCGAAGACAAACCGGTGGTGGTGGAAGCGATCCGCAGAATGAGAAAACAGGGGATCTATCCTGATAAGCTTTGGGAGGGCAATACATGAAACCGGTGAAAAAGGAGCTTCTTCCCGCGATCGCGGAAAAATTCCAGTTCGAGGGCCAGTATGTGGGAATCCTGCCCTATGGAAGCGGACATATCAACGACACCTTTTCCGTCTTTTTCCAGCTTGAGGAACAAACCCGCCGGTACATCCTGCAGCGGATCAACACCAACGTGTTCCGCAAGCCGGCGGAGCTGATGGAAAACGTGGTGGGCGTCACCCGTTACCTGCACAACGCCATCGCCGCCGCCGGCGGCGACCCGTACCGCGAAACGCTGAACCTGATCCCCACGCGGGACGGCGCGTACTATTATGTCGACGGGGAAGGCGGCTACTGGCGCTCCTATTACTTTATCGAGAACACCGTCACCCTTCAGCAGACAAGGACCAAAGAAGAATTTTACGATACCGCCCGGGCCTTCGGCCGGTTCCAGCTGCTTTTAGCCGACTATCCGGCGGCTACGCTCCACGAAACCATCCCGCTGTTCCACGACACGCCGAACCGCATCCTCCAGTTTAAGGAGGCGCTCGCCGCGGACGTAAAAGGCAGGGCGGCCGGTGTGAAGGAGGAAATCGCTTTCGTTTTCGGGCAAGAGGACTACACCCGTCTTCTGGTGGATATGCAGGCGCGGGGGGAGCTTCCTTTGCGGGTCACCCACAACGACACCAAGCTGAACAACGTGCTGGTCGACAGCGAAACCGGTAAGGGCGTATGCGTCATTGACCTGGACACGGTGATGCCCGGCCTTTCCCTGTACGATTTCGGCGACTCCATCCGCTTCGGGGCAAGCACGGCGGCGGAGGACGAACGGGATCTGTCCAGGGTGCATTTTGACCTTGAGCTGTTTGAAGCATATACCAAAGGCTTTCTGGAGGTCGCGGGAAGGGTGCTGACCGACGAGGAAATCAGGAGGCTGCCCGACGGCGCGAAGATGATGACGCTGGAATGCGGCATCCGCTTTCTGGCGGATTATCTCGCCGGCGACACCTATTTCAAGATCAGCCGCGAGAGCCATAACCTTGACCGCGCCCGGACGCAGTTCCGGCTGGTGGAGGAAATGGACCGGCAGTGGGGCGTTATGGCTAAGATCGTCGGCCAATACTGCAAACAGGGGCTGGGAAAATGAGAAATATTCTTTGCTACGGCGATTCCAATACCTACGGGATGAAACCCGGCATGACGGGCAGATACGCGCGGGACGTCCGCTGGACCGGCCTGCTGCAGAAGCTGCTCGGCGGCGGATACTATGTGATCGAAGAAGGGCTGGGCGGCAGAACGACCGTCTGGGACGACCCGATCGAGGAATATAAAAACGGCAAGACTTATCTTCTCCCCTGTCTGGAAAGCCACAAGCCGCTGGACCTGGTCGCCGTCATGCTGGGCACGAACGATCTGAAAAAGCGCTTTTCCCTGCCCGTGTGCGACATTGCGTCGGGGATGGAAAATCTGATCCGGACGATTTTAAAATCGGAGTCCGGCAGCGAAGGAGGCGCCCCGCAGGTGCTTCTGGTCGCGCCGGTCCCCATCGCCGACGTGGGGATCCGCGCCTGGCGGCTGATGTTCGGCGAAGGAATGAAAAACAGCCTTCTGCTGGCGGAAGAGTATGAGCAGGCCGCAAAACGGAACCGCGTGCATTTTCTGAATCCGGGCCGGAGCGTGGAAGTCGGCCCGGAGGACGGCATCCACTACACCCAGGCGGGCCACCGGAAAATGGCGGAGCTGATCGAACAGAAAATCCGTGAGATTTTTCCGAACGGCTGAATGCCGCAAAGTTCTGAATATTCCCTTATTTTGATAGAGTCCCCGAGAACAGGAGCCGCGCCAGCTGGCGCGGCTCCTGTTCTTTTTATATTTTCTGCCCGCTGCACTGCCCTTCCGTATTGAGCAGGTCGTAAAGCGTGGTGACTCCCGCGCCGGTGGCGCCGGCCGACTGATGCTCGAAAACCGGCTTGTCCACCCACGCCGTCCCGGCAATGTCCAGATGGATCCACGGCAGATGCTCCGTAAACTCCCGGATAAATAAACCGGCGGAAATCGTCCCGCAATAATGCTCGCCCATATTTTTGACGTCGGCGATCCCGCTTTTCACCATTTCCTCATACTCCGGGAAAATAGGCAGCCGCCAGTACTGTTCGCCGGAGACGCGCGCCGCCGCGGACAGGTCGTCCCACAGCTGGTCGCTGTCCGTCAGGACGCCCGCCGTGGTAAAGCCGAGCGCGCCCACAACCGCGCCCGTCAGCGTGGCGATATCCAGCACCCTGTTCGCGCCCTCCGCACGGATGGCGTAGGTAACGGCGTCCGCCAGAATCAGCCTTCCTTCCGCGTCCGTATTCCGGATTTCGATCGTCTTGCCGGACATGGACCGAATGACGTCCCCCGGAAGGAAGCTCTGTCTGGAAATACGGTTCTCGCAGGCCGGGATCACGGCCACGGCGTTTGTTTTCACCCGGTTTCGCGCAAGGGCGAAAATCGCGCCCGCCACCGCCGCGCCGCCGGCCATATCCCCCTTGATGCCCAGCATGGAGTCCTTGCTTTTCAGGCAGTATCCGCCCGTGTCGCAGGTGACTCCCTTTCCCACCAGCGCGGTCCTCAGCGGGGATTGGGAGTCCGCAAGATAGCGCAGGACAATCAGGCGCGGCGGGTTCGCGCTGCTGCCGCCGACCGTCAAAAACGCGGACATTCCCAGCCGTTCGGCCTCTTTTTCGTCCAGGATCTCGGCCTGCACCCCGCATTTCCCCGCTTCCCGTCTCAGGGCGTCCGCCATGGCGGACGGGGTCATCCGATTGGAGGGGGCGTTGACAAGATCGCGGGCCAGCACCACGCTGTCCGCCAGATTGACGGCTTTTTCCAGATATTCCTCCGCCGTTTCCGTCAGCCGCTGCGGAATCCCGTGCAGAAAGAAGCGGAAGGAATCCTCCCGGCTGTCCGCCCGGTACGGGGCGTAATCATACAGGCCCAGCTTGACGCCCAAAACCGCGCTGCGGATACAATCCAGCCCGCAGACGGGCACCATTGCGGACAGATTGATCTCCGCCCCGTACTGATGAAGCTTCCGGAGCTCCCGGGCACCCCTGGCGACGGCGTCCGTCATTCTGCGGGCGCTCAGCTCCCCGCGTTTTCCCAACCCGATATAGAGAATCAGGCGGGAATCCTGCCAGAGCGGAAAGCTTTCGAGGAACTCCGCCCGGAACATTTTCTGGACCGGCAGCGAGGTGTGGTCCGCGTCTTCATAAAGAAATACCATCTGTGCTTCCTTAAAGGAGCCTATCTGAATATCGATCATACTGTCCTTCCGTTTCTGCGGCAAGTCCCCGTCTCCGGACGGCGGGGTGCGCCTGCGTCGTGATTCTTCTATCATAGCATACCTTCGACAAAAATCAACAGGCCTTCGGACCCTGTCCGGAGAAGCCGCCGTGTCCTCAGGGCAGCGCTGCCCCCGGTAAAAAACGCCCGGAATACTATCAATAGTACCCCGGGTCAGTACTTCCTGCTCTTAATCGTTTCCTCCGTATTTTCTTTGGTAAAGACCTTTTCGTCGGTAATGATCCGCAGGGGGAGCTCCTTGCCGGACATCAGGTCGGTAATCGCTTTCATCAGCTGCGGGCCGAGCAGCGGGCTGCACTCCACCACGCAGTTCATTTTCCCTTTCAGAATGGCGTTCAGCGCGTTCTTTGTGCCGTCGACGGAAATGATTTTTACGTCCTTTCCGGGAGCGATCCCGTTTTTCTCCAGCGCCTCCGCCGCGCCGAGCGCCATATCGTCGTTGTGGGCGTAAACCACGTCGATATCCCATTTACGGTTTTTCAGGTATTCCTCCACGATCTGCTTTCCGCCGTCGTAGGTAAAGTCCCCGCTGCGCGAATAAACGATCCGGTACCCGGAAGATTCCTTTAAAATCTCCTCAAAGCCGACGGTCCGCTCCACGGCGGGCGACGCGCCCACCGTCCCCTGAAGCTCCATAATGCGGACTCCGCCCTTTTTTTCACCGGAGGGAACGTTCTGCGCGATCCAGCGCATGGCGCGGCGGCCCTCCTCCACGAAATCGGCCCCGATAAAGGTCAGGAACATGTCGTCGTCCTTCACCGTGATTTCGCGGTCGGACAAAATGACGGGGATGCCGGCCTCCTTCGCTTCCCGCAGCACCTCGTCCCAGCCGCTGTCGATCACCGGGGAAAGGACGATCACGTCCACCTTCATGGCGATAAATTTCCGGAGCGCCTCTATCTGCCGCCGCTGCGACTGGTCGGCGTTCTCATAAAAAAGCTGGATTCCGAATTCCTTTGCCGCGGACTGAATGGATTCCGTATTGGCAAGGCGCCACGCGCTTTCCGTCCCCACCTGCGCGTAGCCCACGCGGATGGTCTTCGGAGGAGAAATCCGCGGCTTGTTCAGGTTTTCCACAAACGCGTCCACGTTTTCTTCCGTCACCTTATGGCTGTGCAGGATTTCCTGCTTCGGCACACCGGCCACATTCTGAAGGATATCCAGGGAAAACTGGATCGCCTCCCGCCCGCCGGTCGGGCAGGTGATGGTCTCGTCGATCATGCCCTTTTTGACCAGCCCGATTCCGTCGTTTTCCCCGGTGAAGCCGTCCACCCCGATAATCCGGATATTTTTCAGTCCCAGCTTTTCGATGGCGCGGCAGGCGCCTAAGGCCATGTAATCGTTGTGGGCGAAAATGACCCGCACCCCGTTCAGCTTTCCCCTGTTTGCCAGCAGATAGTCCTCCGTGCTGTCGCGCGATTCGTTCTCAATGGAAATTTGGCGGATGTCGAGCTGGCGGTACGGCTTCAGAAAGCTCTGGAAGCCCTCGCTGCGCTCCGCGCTCGTCTGGGAGCCCGTGCTTCCGCAGATTTCCAGCACGCCGCCCGGCACCCCGTCCAGCATGCGCAGCACGGACTCCCCCGCCTGTTTGCCGATGCTGCGGTTGTCCGGCCCGATAAACAGGGAATAATCGTAGCCCTCCACCACGCGGTCCATTACGATGACCGGGATCGATTTGTACACGCCGCTGACCACAGGGGTGATCTTTTTCACGTCGCAGGGCGATACGATCAGCAGATCGACCCCGCACGCGCGCAGCCGCCGGATATCCGCGATCTGCTTATCGCTGTTCTGCGTGGCGTCCGTAAAAATCAGCCGGACGCCGGGATGCTTCCCGGCTTCCTCCTTCAGCTCCCTGATGAGCGCCAGCCGCCACGATTCCCTCATGTTCGCCTGGGAAACCCCGATCAGGTATTCCACCTTCTCCGGCTCCCGACTGCCGCAGCCGGGGAACAGGGAAAGCAGAACCGCGGCGCAGAGCAGCGCCGAAAGAAAGCCTCGCATCCGTTTTCTCATTTCCTTTTCCCTCACATTGCCGCAGATATTTTACTCTGCCCGTTCTTCCGGTACTCCGCCGGGGAAACGCCCAGCACCTTTTTAAAGGCGCTGCTGAAATAGTGCTGGCTGGAGTACCCCGTCAGCTCGGCGATCTCATAAATCTTCATTTCCTCGTTGGAAAGCAGCTCGATCGCCTTGCGGATCCGGGCGCGGGTCACGTAATCCACAAAGGTGATCCCCATGGAATGGCGGAAAACGCGGCTCAGATGCTGGGGGGACACGTGGAACGCGCAGGCCGCGTCCTGAAGCGAAAATTCCTCGTTTTTGTAATTTTCGTCGATGTAGTTCTGAACGTCCTTGATCAGCTGGGGGACCTCCGTCAGCTCGTAAAAGCGGTTGAGGGCACGTTCATATTCCGCGGGTATTTCCCGCCGTCCGGTTCCCTGTGCCTGCGCCAGCGTCGCCCGCACGGGCAGATGCTGCTCCAGCAGGCGGCGAAGCCGCGTCACCGTGTCCTGCCAGCCGTCCTGCGGCTGACTGGAGGAAATCATCACCAGGTTCCCCGCCGGGTTGCGGAAAAGGGCGACCGGGCAAAACGGCTGGAAAAGCTCCCCCGCGATATTTTCCGCCGCGTAATAAAGCAGGTCGTCGTTCCAGTCCCCGCCGATTTCCATATTGTTTTTATAGTCCAGCCCCGCGACGACGACGCCGAACGCTTCCGGGAACTTCAATTCCAGAAAGCTGACCCGCTCGTCGATTTCCTCTTCGCAGAAATGGCCGCCGAGCCAGTCGTTTAAAAAATTTTCCGTCAGCTTCGCCTTGTTTTTTTCAAGGAGCACTTTTGCCCATTCCAGGTACTTCGTCTGCTCCCGGCTCCTTTTCAGCTCTTCCTTGGCGCGGTCCAGCGACCGATAAAACACGTCCTCCATGATCGGCTTCAACAGGTAATCGTAAACGCCCAGCCGCAGCGCGCTCTGGACATACTGGAAATCGTCGTACCCGGTGATGACGACGACGAGCGCGTCCTTTAAAACGCCCTTCAGCTTTTCAATAAACTGGATGCCGTTCAGAAACGGCATGTTGATATCGACGAACAGCAGGTCGGGCGCGAATTTTTCCGCAAGCTCCAGCGCGGTTTCCCCGTCCTCCGCCTGCGCCACCACCTGCATTTCCCGGTCCTGCTTCAAAAGGCCGGCGATCCCTCTGCGGATGATCTCTTCATCGTCCGCGATCAGCACCTTATACATCGTTCCTCTCCTTTCGCTCAGCCGCCGTCATCCGCCGGAAGGATCACCGTCACCGTGGTCTCCTCGCCCTCCCGGCTCTCTATGGAGATTCCGTACTCCTTCCCGTAGCACAGCTGGATCCTTTCCTGAATGTAAAAGAGGCCGAAGCTCTGCTTCTGGTCCAGCTCCGTATGGCTGTTCAGCTGACGGTTCAGCAGCTCCAGCCGGTCGGCGGGAATCCCCGCGCCGTCGTCGTGCACCCTGAAAACCACCAGCTTCCCCTTCCTGTGCGCGGTCACCGCAACGGTGCCGCCCCCGCGCTTTTCCTTGACGCCGTGATAGATGGCGTTTTCCACCAGAGGCTGCAGAATCAGCTTGGGGACCTTGCAGCCGGCGAGCTTTTCGTCCACCTCGATCTGGTAATTCAGCTTATCCTTGTAGCGGATCTTCTGAATATACAGATAGTTGGACACGTGGGTGATTTCCTCCCGGATGGTGATCATGTCCTTGCCGTGGCTCAGCCCGATGCGGAACATGCTGGTCAGCGCGTCGACCAGCCGGACAATGTCGCTCGCCCCGTAATCCCTCGCCATCCAGCTGATGGTATCCAGCGTATTGTACAGAAAATGCGGCTTGATCTGCTCCTGCAGGGATTTCAGCTCGGCAAACCGCTTGTTCTGCTGCTCCACGTACACCATGCGGATCAGGTTCCCGATCTGGTCGATCATATGGTTGAAGCTCAGGCCCAGCTCCCCGATCTCATCGTTGTATTTGCTGTTGAAGCGCACCGAAAGGTCGCCGCCCTCCGCCTGCTTCATCAGGGTCTGCAGCTTGAAAATGGGTTTTGTAATGGTTTTGGCGAGCTCAAAGGAAGAAAACAGGACGAACAGGATCGTAAACAGGACGCATCCGAACAGGATATAAATGATGGTGTTGACGCCCGCCATGACCTCGTCGTTGGAAAACACCCCTACCGTGCGCCAGCCGGTGTATTCCGATTTCTCGGAATGGATCTGGTAGTTCCCGCCCCGGATATTCGCGGTGACAAACGCGTTTCCGCTGCCGCCCAGCCAGAGCGGGCTGACGCGGTACACCACGTCGTTGACCGGGGCGTAGACAATGCTGTTGTCCGCGTCCGTGACAAACACGAAGCCCTTTTCGCCGATGGTGACGCTGTTGATGGACTTTTTGATGATGTCGTGGCGGATATCGAACAGGATCACGCCCAGCACTTCCCCGGTTTTGGGGTCCCTGACCGCCTTGGTAAGCGAAAAAACGTCGTCCACGCTGTAGTCCTGATTGGTGACGATGTTCCTGCCCGTCGCGTCGCTGATGAGGCGGATCTCCTCCGGGGACTGCTCCGCCTGACGGTACCAGGACTCGTTCCGGAACGAGTCGCGGGAAATCCGGGACATGCCGGTGCTGACATAGAGGTCGTTTCTGGTGGCGACCAGGATTCCGGCGATCTCGTCGTGGGAGGAAGCGATATTCTGCAGAAGCTCCCTGATCTGGCCGGTCTGCGTTTTCCACTTCGGGTCTTCCTCCGACCGAAGGTTCCAGAACTCGTTGTTTTTCAGCTCAACCGAAATATAATTCGCGGTTTTTTCAATCGTCCCGATGTATACGTCGATGGAGTCGCACACCTGATTGATCGTCTGGGCGGTGTGGTCCATTGCGGTCTGCTGCGCCTGGTTGACAAACACAAGGCCGCTGACAATGGAAAAAACAGCAAACGGGATGAGCGCCATAAAAAGATAGGACAGTACCATTTTGTTCCGGAACCGGATGTTCAAAAATTTGTCCAATATCTTTCGCAAGACGCTCACCTCATCGGCTGCTGATTTCTAAGATTAAGAATTGTGTATATTATATAATATTCAGGAAAAAATATCAAATTATTTTGCCATATTCATGCGGCTTTTTCCAGTTTTCCATCCTTGATTTTTTCCGACCTGCCCGCCAGAATACGCTGAATGACGATGAACAGGCAGAGCAGCGCCGCGCTGAACACCTTCGTCCACCAGGTGTTCAGATTCTGGTACGTCACAATGGTCTGGATAACGCCCTGGATCATCACGCCCACGGTGGTGCCGATCACGGTGCCGACGCCGCCGGTCAGCAGCGTGCCGCCGATGACCGCGGAGGAAATCGCGTCCATCTCAAGCCCCACGTTCTGAAGGGAATAGCCCGCCAGCGTATAAAAGCTGAACACCACGCCCGCCAGCGCCGCGCAGAAGCCGCTGATCGCGTAAACCGCCACCTTGGTCCTCCCCACGGGCAGGCCCATCAGCGAAGCGGACAGCTCATTGCCGCCCACCGCGTAAACCGTCCTGCCGAACCGGGTGAATTTCAGCACGAACATCGCCCCGATCAGGACCGCGGCGGCGATCAGGACGTAATAATAGATTTTCGCGCCCGCAAAGGCAATTTTGCTCAGCGCCATCTTTTTATAGAAACCATCCGTAATCGGAATGGACTCCGTGCTGATGACGGCGCACAGGCCGCGCATGAAGAACTGTCCCGCCAGCGTGACAATGAACGGCTGGAGCCGATAGGAGTGGATCATAAAGCCCATCAGCGCGCCGAACAGAAGGCCGATCAGCAGCACCAGCGGAATCACCGCGCCCGCCGGCACCCCGCTTCTGAGCAGGAACGCCGAGAACACGCAGGTAAACGCAATGGTGGACGAGATGGAGATGTCGATGCCGCCCGTCAGCAGAACAAACGTGATGCCGATGGAGGCGATCATCATATAGGAGCCGTCGTTCAGCAGGTTGCAGAACGTGGACAGCGAAAGGAATCTGTCATAGGCGACCGAGCCCGCCGTAAAAAGGCCGATAAACAGCAGGGAGGTGACCAGCAGCGACACATTCCGTATGTGGAATCTTTTCTTTGTTTTTCCCGATTCGCTCATGCCGGTTTCACCGTCCTTTCCTGTTTGTGACCGGAGAATCTCTTTTTCATTTTTTCCTTGAATTCCGCCGACTGGAAGAGGCAGATGCAGATGACGATGATTGCTTTCACCACCGCGGTGATTTCCGGCGCCACGCCCATGGCGTAGACGGAGGTCGTGATGCTCTGGATAATCAGCGCGCCGGCAAGGCTGGCCGGAACGGAGAACCGCCCGCCGCTGAGCGAGGTCCCGCCGATCGCCACCGCGAGGATGGCGTCCAGCTCCATAAAGAGCCCCGCGTTGTTGCAGTCGGCGCCCTTGATGCCCGCGCTCTCGATCAGCCCGGCGACCGCCGCCGTGATGCCGCAGAAGGTGTAGACCATCCACTTCACGCCGTTGACGTTAATGCCCGCGAAGTGGCTGGCGACCGGGTTGCACCCCGTGGATTCCAGAAAAAGCCCGAACGCCGTCCTTTTGGTGAAAAGCAGCGCCAGCGCCACCACGAAAAGCACGATGAAAAGCGGGAACGGAAGGCCCAGAATATAGCCGCCGTTGATGAAGTAATACGCGTCCGAATTGACGGTGACGATTTTCCCGTCGGTAATCAGCTGGGCGATGCCTCTTCCCGCCACCATCAGGATCATCGTCGCGACAATGGGCTGGATTTTGACTTTGGACACCAGGAAGCCGTTCCACGCGCCGCAGAGCATACCGCCCAGAAGCGCCAGCAAAATAGCCGCCTGGACACTCTGCCCCGCGCCCGGCAGGATCCTGCCGTCCACGACGCTGCACGCGACGGCGCCGCTGATCGCCATGACGGAGCCGACGGAAATATCCGTCCCGCCCGTCGCGAGGACGAACGTCATGCCGGTCGCCAGGAGCATCAGCTTGCTGCCGTTGCGCAGGATATCGATCAGCCTTCCGTACAGGTGCGCATCCACGATTTTGATCTCGAAAAAGGCTCCGCCGGAAACAATCCCGTTGATCAGCAGAATGGCGAGCAGCACAACGACCGGCCAGAACCCCTGGTATTTAGACAGCCTCTTGATCTTCTCCATTTTTAACCCCTCCCGCAATTAAGCTCATGACCGCGCTTTCTGCAATGTCCTTCCCGCTGAGCTCGCCGACCTTCTGTTTGTCGCGCAGAACGATCATGCGGCTGCAGCAGCGGAGCATTTCGTCGATTTCGGATGAAATAAAGACCACCGTCATCCCCTGCTCGGCCAGCCCGACGATCATTTTCTGAATTTCCGCCTTGGTCCCCACGTCGATGCCCCGGGTGGGTTCGTCAAGCATCAGCAGCTGGGGGTCCGTGGCAAGCCATCTTGCCAGAATAACCTTCTGCTGGTTTCCGCCGCTCAGGTTCTTCGCCTGCTGTTCCTGGGACGGGGTCTTGATCTCCAGCAGTTTGATGTATTTGTCGGCAACGCGTTCGGCCTGCGCGCGGGAAATCGCCCTGAACATGCCCTTCTTCGCCTGCAGGGCGAGAATGATGTTTTCCCGGATGCTCAGGTCCCCGATAATGCCTTCCGTTTTCCGGTTTTCTGGGCAGAACGCAACGCCTCGGCGAATCGCGGGAAGGGGCCCCTTCCCCGCCAGCTTCCGGCCGTTCAGGCTGATCTCCCCCTGCTCCAGAGGATCGATCCCAAAAATCAGGCGGACGATCTCCGAGCGACCCGAACCGAGCAGCCCGGAAATGCCGAGCACTTCTCCCTTATAAATTTTCAGGTCGACGCCGCTGACGGTTCCCGGCCCGCAGGCCCGCTTCATCTCCAGCAGGCTGAGCCCCCCGCCGGTCAGCTCCTCCTTTTCGGAGGAAAGGTCCAGCTCGGCGTACTCCTTGCCCAGCATTTTGCCCACAAGCTGCGTTTTCGGCAGCTCGGCGGCCGCGTAGGTGCCGACGTAACGCCCGTTGCGCAGCACGGTGATGGTATCCGCAACCGCGTACACCTGATCCAGAAAATGCGTGACGAAAAGGATTCCCATTCCCTGCGCCTTCAGCATGTTCATCACTTCAAAAAGCTTTTCCACCTCCACGCTGCTCAGGCTGGAGGTCGGCTCGTCGAGGATGAGCACCTTCGCGGAGATGTCGACCGCGCGCGCAATGGCCACCATCTGCTGCACCGCAACCGAATAAAAATCCAGATTTTTCGTCACGTCGATCGTAAGATTGAACCGTTTCAGCAGGTCGCCCGAGTCCTGATTGATTTTTTTCCAGTCGATGCTTCCTCTTTTTTTCGGTTCCCTTCCGATGTATATATTTTCCGCCACCGAGAGGTTGGGGCAGAGGTTGACTTCCTGATAGACCGTGCTGATTCCCAGCTTCTGCGCATCCTGCGGGCTCTGGGGAAAAATGGGGACGCCTTCCAGCAGGACGGACCCGCCGTCCCGTTCCTCCACGCCCGTCAGGACCTTGATCAGAGTCGACTTTCCCGCGCCGTTTTCTCCCAGAAGGGCATGGATTTCTCCGCTTTTCAGCTCGAGGGGAACATCGTCCAGCGCCGCCACCCCCGGAAAGCTCTTGGAAATATGTTCCATTCGAATCAGCATATTTTCGCTGCTCATGAGCGGACTCCTCCTTTGTGATATTGTTTTCCCGTGTGCCGTGAAGCAAAATCCGCTCCGCCGAACAAAGACGGAGCGGATTTTTAAGAGAGTCGGAGAATTGTATGAAAAAGGTTAATAAACGCGGGTGGGAAGGTCTTTGGCGGCGGTATCGGCGCGGAAAACGCTTTCATCGGATTTGATCCACTTTTCAACCGTCTCGCCGTTCTTCAGCTTCTGGCAGGTCTCAAAGAACTGGGGTCCGAGCAGCGGATTGCACTCTACGGTGACATTCGCTTCCCCGTCGACCATGGCCTGGAAAATCCCCTTGACGCCGTCGCAGGAAACGGTCTTGATATCCTTGCCGGGCTTCATTCCCGCTTCTTTCATGGCCTCGATCGCGCCGAGCATCATGTCGTCGTTATGCGCGTAAACCGCGTTGATCTGGTTGCCGTAGGTTTTCAGGAAGGATTCCATGACTTCCTTGCCCTTGGCTCTTGTGAAATCGCCCGTCTGAGAAGCCAGAACCTTCATGTCCGGATATTTCGCGGCCAGCTGATCGTCAAAGCCCTTCTTTCTGTCATTCGCCGCGGAAGCGCCCACGGTTCCTTCCAGTTCAACAACGTTTCCCTTGTTGTTCAGCAGCTTTGCCAGCTCGTCGGCGGCGTTCTGCCCTTCCGTGATGAAATCGGAACCGATAAACGTGGTGTACAGGTCATCGGAAACCTTCGCCCTGCGGTCGAGCAGAACGATCGGGATCCCGGCGTCCTTCGCCTCCGTAAACACGGCGTCCCAGCCCGTTTCCACAACCGGGGCGAGGCCGATGACGTCAACGCCCATTTCAATAAAGGATTTTATCGCCTTAATCTGATTTTCCTGTTTCTGCTGTGCGTCCGCAAACTTGAAATCGATGGTGTCCACATGCTGTCCGGCATAGAACTGAATGGACGCCGTTTCCGCGTCGCGCCAGCCGGACTCCTGCCCGATCTGCGCGAAGCCGACCGTCAGCTTTTTGTTGCCCTCCGCCTTGGAAACGACTTCCGCGCCCGACTGTGTGCCCGCCGACGCGGTGTTCGCCGCAGGCGTACCGGCGCATCCGCCCAACGCAAGGCCCGCGATGCATACGGTTAAAATTGCAGCAAGTATTCTTTTCAAATTTTTCTCCTCCGCTTCCGGGGGATCGCCCCCCTTATTTCGTTTCCATTGTAGCGCATCCTCCCTTTTAAGTCTTTACGATAACAAAACCTGTTTGTATCATTTTTTAGCATCCTCCGGAAAGCATTTTCCCGCCGGACGCCGAGGCCTGCCCGATTTTGGGATCGTTTGTATCATTTTGTCGAATAGTCACCCCACAGTCGGAGGGCCTTTGTATAAGAATGGGAGGGGGTGGGGGCGGGGAGAAAACATTGAAAAAAGAAAAAAGCCGCGGACTGCAGCTTTTTCGTGTGTTTTTATTGAATTTTCCTTCAGCGGAGCGCACAGGACGGCTTCCAGCCCAAAACGTCATATGGAACGGTAAAAACGACGATTCCGGTGGAATACGGCGCGATTTCATACTGCTGATAATAGACCGCGGCGCCCTGCGGGGTCAGGTAATACTGCTCCTCATTGAAGTACTGGGCGATCAGCTTGCGGTAATCATCAAAATAGATCCCCGGATTTTCCGCCATATTCCGGTCGGCCTGCTTCAAAATATTCTGCAGAAGCCGGTACCGGTAATTGCTGTGCGGCCCGAAGAACCGCGCGAGCGGATAACGCCTGCCGTTTTGCAGGCTCCACGTGTCGGAACGACGGACGGTGTTGCCGTGCGCCCCGCCCGTATATTCGTACTGGTCGCGGTAAAGGCTCAGAAAACAGTTTTCGTTGTAGGCCGTTTCATATTTCAAAACGGCGTCATACGGCCGGAACGGAAATCCGTTTGTCTGGGAATCGCGGTATTCCTGAACGGCCTGCCGGTACAGGGTTCCCGCAACATAGCGGTGGAAATTTTCCGTCTGCATCCGGATCATGCCGTTGATCCGGCTTTCGGCCGCCCGGTTTCCCCCGAGCCTTACTTCCGGGAATTCGGCGGTCATGGTGATCATCACGGTATTCTCATACCGGAATTCCCGCCCGACCTTCTGGGCGGTCAGTTCCGCGCTGAAATTCGGTTCGTACATTTTCATCCCTCCGCCCCATCATATGCCGGAAAAAGCGGTAAGGACTCAGAATTTAATTACACGACATAGAGAATGGAACAGCCGCCGAGCTTTTCCGCGATCTCCCGCCGGAGCAACTCTTCCCCCTGCGCGCGCAGCTCGTTGCGGTAGCAGTACTTTCCGCGCCCTCTCACCGTCATCAGGGAAGCGTCGTAAAGCTCCGCCGCGTTGGGAAACGCTTCGTTGTTGATCGCCCGGTGAACATAGCTGTAAGTCATAAAGATGATCTCAATGGTCAGCTCTTTCTTTGCCCTCGGAGACAGTTCGTCGGCAAGCTGCTGGATCAGCTGCGCGTAGAGCTTCTGCCAGCCGCCCAGAAGAACCACCGGGGCAATCAAAAGCCCCACCCGGTAGCCCGCTTCGTACATCTTATTCAAAGCCTGTATCCTGTTTTTTAACGGAGAGGTCCCGAATTCCACCCTGCTGATGATTTCCTGAGGATTGACGCTCATACGGAAAATGGTCCTGCCCCCATGCTCCAGATTCAGCAGGGGGTCCACCATGTCGAACTTGGTCGGGAACGTCAGAAAGCCCTTTTCGCTCTTTGCAAAGCGCTCGATCGTCCAGACGAGGTTTCCCGTAATGGTGTTTTCCAGTACAATGTCGCTGTTGCTGCCGATTTCAAAGGTCAGATCGCGGTCCGCGGCGGCGGCCGTTTTCATCAGCTTGCCGAGCATCTGCTCCCGGTTGACGAACAGCCTCAAATACGAGCATTTGTTGTAGTTGCAGACCAGATAGCAGTAAAGGCACGCCGCGCTGCAGCCGGAGGAGGTATAGGGCACCAGAAAATCAGAAATCTTATGGTTTTCCACATATTTGTGCGTTTTGCGGACGCCGACGATCAGGTACCGCTTCATACGGCCGAATTCCCGGTTGGAATTGCCGCGAAGCTCCTCGATATTGTTATGGCTGCGGATCGGTATCCACGGCGCTTCATTGAATTTCCGCCGCAGCTGTTCCCCCAGTTCATAGGAAAGAGCGTCCGGCTCATAATAGACGCGTTCCGGGTACATTTTATCACCTTCCGGTCTATTATTGACAGCCGGACGGCGTCTATGCTTTGCCGCTCAGGCAGCCGAAAAAAGCACAGCAAAATTTTCTTTTTTCAATGTCACCAGACGTGGGGAACCAGTCTCCAGGTACGCTGCTCATAGTCCCTGTAAACCGCGCCGAAGTTTTTTTCCAGCGCTTTTTCCTCCGTGCGGATACGGTAGCCGTACACGGCGGCGGCAATCAGCAGGGTGGCCGGAACGCCGGGGACGGACCGGAAGGCCAGCGAGATTCCCAACAGCGTCAGGATGCTTCCGGTATACGCCGGATGGCGGATGAGCCGGTACGGTCCATCCTGTACGATTTTCTGTTCCGAACCGACCCGCACCGCCATGGAAAAGAATTTTCTCAGTGTCCAGACGGAATACAGCCGAAGAATCATGCCGGAAACGGCAGCCGCGAATCCCAGCCAGAAAACGGGCACAGGCAGCACGACCGGAAAAAGTCGGATATAGAGCGGGTTCAGAAGAACGGACAGCCAAAATCCGACGATAATCAGCAGCATGGACCCTCTGTCCTCACCGTTCCTTTTTTCACCCTTTTGATTGTTCCGGGCGGTCAGCAGCAGGATCGCCGTTTCCATCAGCAATACCGCGATCAGTAAAATCTGAAAAACATTTTTCAG
Source organism: Caproiciproducens sp. (assembly GCF_053840905.1). NCBI lineage: Bacteria > Bacillati > Bacillota > Clostridia > Eubacteriales > Acutalibacteraceae > Caproiciproducens > Caproiciproducens sp. The sequence continues at coordinate 19,167 of NZ_JBNLXQ010000014.1, read as the reverse complement.
AACCGGCCCGGGAAAATAAGTATCTCCGTAAAAATACATAGCAACATCTTCTTTCAAAACACGAGAAAACCTGCGGCCTTCCGCCGAACCCCGCGGACTCTCGGCAGGGTTCCGGCAGAAAGCCGCGGCTTTGGTAAGCCGGCTCAGATATAATGGACCTCGATGCCGCCGAGCTGTACGTTGCCCGTCAGGGTAAGCTGCGGGGCGTTTTCCGCGGGCTGTGCCAGACGGATGTCGTTGTCCACGCCGCCAAGGCTGGTGCTCAGATGGTCAATGACCTGCCAGGAGCGGGGAACATAGAGCTTGATGGCGCCGAAGCTGCAGTCAAGGAAAATCTCCGCGCCGTCCGGACTGAGCCGGGCCTGATCGAAGAACAGCTCCAGCGCGCCGAACGAGACGTAGAACTGTCCGCTTTTCAGGCTGTCGCCGTGCAGATACTTGCTGGACGCGCCGAAGCTCACTTTTGCGCAGGGGTTGTCGTCGTCGATGTTTTCCGCCGCCGGCTGAAGGGATTCCGGTCCGTCGTGCCAGCACATGTGGCTTTTCGGGTGCCTGTGAAAGAGAAAGCTGAAGCCCGTGCTGGCAAAAACGGCGGCCAGGATCAAAATCCAAAGGGAAATCCGGACGAGGTGAAGCGGCTGCTGGTAGATCACATAAAGAAATGCCAGAGGAACGAAAACGCCGAAATAATTGCGGTGAACCGCGCTGCTGATCAGCAGCGCCGCGAGCAAAACCGTCGCCAGAACGCTGACAAACCCGATCTGTACAAAAGACCCTGTCTGGCTGGCAATGACAAATACCGCCGAGAGCAGGAAGAAAATTCCCCAAAACCAATTTCTACTTTTCATAAGTGCTCCTTTCGTTTAAACGCTGCCGCAGCTCGCTGTAATAGTACCGCGACACGTATACCTGTTTGTGGCTGTTGATAAACTGGACCAAACTGGAAGCGGTAAGGTTCCGCGTGACGGAGTACACCTGCAGGATATTGACGATGGTGGATTTCGCCGCCCGCACAAAGTTTTTCGGAAGAATTTCCTCCAGCTCGTACAGACGGTATCTGATTCGGTAAGCGTCGTTTGCGGTGTGGGCGTAAATATGCTCCCCCTCCGTTTCAAAGAACAGGACCTCGTCCAGCGGAAAATAGAATTCCTGATTCTGTTTAAAAAAGGTGATCTTGGTGTTCCGGGAGGACTGTTCCAGAACATAGCGGTGTATTTTCTGAACGGTGTCGTCCACGCGGCCGCAGCGGATCAGCACCTCATCCTCATCCAGATCGTTGACTACCTCAATGCGTATCTTCACCTGACCACCCCCTCTGCAGACAGTATAGCGGGTTTGCGGCAGGATGAAAAGGGGGAAACGCCGTCCGGTCGCATTTGTGCCCGCAACAGGTAAAAAAATCCGGGTAAAAGGAAACGGCGGCCCCCCGCGAACGCAAAAAGGGAACCCGGCGAACCGGGTTCCCTTGAGAATAAAGGAGGAAAGGCTTGATCGGCTTCAAAGCTCAGCGCAGCTGCAGGAGCTTGTTTTTCAGGTCGGTTTCCAGCTTTCTGAGCTCCTGCTCCGCCTGCGTGCGTTTTTCGCGGCCGTCCCGCTGAATCTGCATAACCTCGTCCAATGTGGAAATCAGCGTCTCGTTGGTATGCTTCAGCGTTTCGATGTCCACAATGCCGCGCTCGGACTCCTTCTGCGTTTCGACCGTCGCCATTTTGAGCGCGTCGGCGTTCCTGCGCAGCAGGGTGTTCGTCATATCCGTGACCTCGCGTTGGGCCTTGGCCGCCTGTGTGGAGTGCTCCACGCCCAGCGCCAGCACCATCTGGCTTTTCCACAGAGGAATGGTGTTGACAATGGTCGACTGGATTTTTTCACTCATAATCAGATCGTTGTTCTGGATCAGGCGCAGCTGGGGCGCCGTCTGAACGGAGACCGTGCGGGTCAGGTCCAGATCGTGCAGCTTCTTTTCAAAACGGCTGCACATGTTGGACAGGTCGTTCGCCGCCTGTGCGTCCTCCGGCAGACCGGAAGCCTGCGCTTTCTGCTGCAGGGCGGGAAGGTCGTTTGAGCGCGCCTGCTCCAGCTTCTGCTTTCCGGCGAGCAGATACATGGAAAGCTCTTTGAAATAGGTCTTATTGACCTCGTACATTTTATCCAGAATGGAAATATCCTTTAAAAGCTGTACCTGATGCGCTTCCAGCGCGTCGCAGATCTGGTCTACGTTGGTTTCCGCCTTGGCGTAACGGGCTTTCAGGGCGATGATTTTATTGCCGCCGCGCTTGAAACGCGCGAAAAAGCCTTTATCGTCCTCGTCGACCTCAAAGCTTTTCAGCTCGGCCACTACGCCGGAGAGCATCTTTCCGACTTCGCCCAGATCCTTGGTGCGCACGTTTTCCAGCGCGCTTTCGGAAAAGTCGGCCATCTTTTTCTGGGCCCCCACGCCGTACTGAAGAATCTGGCTGCTGTTCGTCAGGTCGATCTTCGCGGCGAAATCCGCCACCATCTTCTGTTCGGCAGGGGTAAGCTGCGGTTCCGGCGCGGCGCCCTGCGCGGGGACCGCCTGCTCAAGAACCGTCTGTGCGGAAACGGGCTGCCCGGAAGCCGGGTCAAGGGTAAGCTCCGGAACCGGGATCTCATTCTGATTCATGGTAAATCCTCCATACCAATTGATAATTCGGTTTCTTTTAAGAAAGCTTGCTTTCGTCCGGCTCTTCTGCAAAGTCGCTGCCGGTCAGGCCCTCCTGCTTGAGCATGGTCTCCAAAGTGGAAATATCCGCGGAAACGTCGAGCGCGTCGTCGGCAAACAGGGTGTCCAACAAGTTTTCAAAGGCTTGGTTGACCGTATCCAGCGCCCGCTCGATCTCTTCCTTGGCCTTGGTAATATTTTCCCCCTGTACCGGCTGTGTTTCAAACTCCTCGTAAGACTTCACCAGCTTCAGGGTCGTAGGCATATAGTAGCGAATCAGCCGGCGGATGTCCGGCAGCTTTTCGGGATGCTTCCGCACACACTCAAAAATGCGGGCCGTCACGTTTTCAAGCCGGTCCAGCTTTCCGGAGATCACCTCGCCCGGCAGGGCGTCGTTTACGGCGCGGATCTGCCGCAGATACCCGTTGCCCTCTTCCCGGGCGGCCGCGAGCTCCGCTTCCTTCGGGTCCGCCTGTTTCGCTTCTTGTGTCCGGGCGGCTTCCGTGCGGGCGGCATAGGCCTTCTCCGCTTCCAGATACTCGCCGTACGTCCTGTCGTCCACCATAAAGCAGGTTTCATCGCGGTCCAGATGCCCCTGCGGGCATGCGCCGCTGGCGATCATCTTTTTAAGGTCTTTCTTCGCGCGTTCCTGTGTCACTCCGGCCGTGTCGGCCAGCTTGGCCACCGTGCAGAAAACCGCGCCGCCCATCGCCTCGCGGTACCGCGCAAAGCGGCGCGCACGGCGGCGCAGGGCGATTCCGCAGCCCATCATGCCGAAAACGGCCAGCGTAATGGGTATTAAAACGGAAAAGGCCACGGCAAAATCAGATAAAGTCATATATCCGGTAACGCCTACCATGAGGACCGAAATGTCCGCGATCAGCATCGGAATTCCCACACAAGCGCCGACGATTGCATAAACAAGGCCGGAAATCCCCCCCGGCATCCTGTCCCGGAACGCGGTGCGGGCGGACGGTTCCCGGTAGTCAGCCCGCGTATCCTGCGATGCCTGCCCGTAGGTATAAACCGGGCGCTGACCCGCGTCGTTCCGGCTGCGCAGGTCTTCCTCATCCTCGCCGGTAAACTTCCGGATGCTTTTGTCCACCGCCCGGCCGATTTCTTCAAAATTACCGGAGCGCACGGCACGCCGTACGGCTCGTCCGACTTCTCTCCCGATATGATATTGATCGTATTTGTTCCGCATGGCTTCCTCCAGAGAACCCGCTGTGCAGCCCCGTGCACAGTATGGAAAGTATTTTTTTCATTATAAATCATTTCATAGGAAATAACAACTTCTCCTGAATATTTCACGCGCTTCTGCGATCATGCCGGGCGGACCGAAAATGGGGATTGTCTTCCGCATCATGCACGATGCGCCCACGGTCCAAATATTATAGGGGTGAGGAAACAGACGTTTTTGCCAATATATATATGATTTGTTTTCCTAATCCATTGATTAACGGTGATATAAAGTGAGTGACATCGCATTACAAATAGAACGTTCGGCAGCAGGGTCAGTGACTCCGGGGTCAAACGTTATTTTCGAGAACACAGTCTATTCGGCGGGAAATATCAGCTACAACAATCTGACAGGCTTCCTTACCTTTTTTGAAGTCGGAAGATACGTGATCGATTGGTGGGTTGCAACCCAGTCGGCCTTCTCTACAAACGGTACGGTATTTGCCCTGTCCTCATCACAGGGGGAATTTCTGGAAGGCAACTCCCCAATAAAAACCGGGGAAGTCGTAGGAATCGGGATTATTGATGTGACGGTACCGGGCACTGCAGTTTCGCTCGTCAATGCCAGTACAGGAACCGTATTCTACTCGCCAAACGTGCCGCTGACCGCAACGCTTGTCGTGGTGGAGGACGATATTTCCGGTTCCGGGCCGACCGGACCTACGGGTGATACGGGACCGACCGGACCTACGGGTGATACCGGGCTGACCGGACCTACGGGTGATACGGGACCGACCGGACCCACGGGAGATACCGGGTCAACCGGATCAACGGGGGATACGGGACCGACCGGACCTACGGGAGATACCGGGTCAACCGGACCCACGGGAGATACCGGGTCAACCGGATCAACGGGCGATACCGGGTCAACCGGACCCACGGGAGATACCGGGTCAACCGGATCAACGGGCGATACCGGACCGACCGGACCTACGGGTGATACGGGACCGACCGGACCCACGGGTGATACCGGGTCAACCGGACCCACGGGTGATACGGGACCGACCGGACCCACGGGAGATACCGGATCAACCGGACCAACGGGTGATACGGGACCGACCGGACCCACGGGAGATACCGGGTCAACCGGACCTACGGGTGATACGGGACCGACCGGACCCACGGGAGATACCGGGTCAACCGGACCTACGGGTGACACGGGACCGACCGGACCCGCGGGCGGAGAAACGGGTGATACCGGTCCAACCGGATCCACAGGGGATACCGGCCCAACCGGACCCACAGGGGACACTGGCCCAACCGGTGCGTCAGGCCCTCCGGGCGGCGCCACAGGGGATACGGGGCCAACGGGGCCGACCGGTGACACGGGGCCGACCGGTGACACGGGGCCGACCGGGGATACCGGGCTGACCGGACCTACGGGTGATACCGGGCCGACCGGCACTGTCCAGCCAAATCCGTTCGAAGTATACGTTCAGGCAGGCGCTGTCGGTGGAGACGGGACACAAGCCGCTCCATTTGGCACAATACAACAGGGTTTGACGGCGGTATCGCCCACAGGCACCCTGCATATCCTAAGCGGAACTTATCCCATCACTTCAACGATAACCATTAACAAAGCGAATGTGACCGTAAAAGGCTATCCAAACACATCCGTCATTTTGCAGGCGCAGGTAATTGCTTTTCTGGTTACGGGAACGGGAGTAACGATCGACGGATTGACCATTACCAGCAACAATCCTTACGCCGTAGAGTTTATACAATTTGCCGGTACAAATCATGCGCTGTTGAACAGCGTGATCTTTGGTCCCCCACAGGCGGGGCCGTCAACCGATTGGGTTGTAAACCGCGGATTTGTAACGCAGGGCAATGTGACGAATTTAAAAGTACAGGACAATATTTTTTATTCTTTGAGGCAGCCGGCTTATTTAAATCCCAATTCAACGGGAAACATCATCAACAATATTGTTTATAATACCCGCGGATGGGTCGTGGACAGAGCGGTCTTTTTCTTTTCAGGGAACTCCTGGGGAATTCCGATCAACGCGGTTGATATTGCGTTGCTGGTCGGAACCGCCGCGGGCGCCCCCTATGACCCGCTGACGGCGCTCAGTTCCAACAACAGTGCCGCGGTAATCAGCGATCAGCGATAACCGGCGGACGTTCGCCGCTCAGCGAACACGGTTTCCTTAAAGGAAGGATTTTCAAGAAAAGAGCCGCATCGGATTTCCTTCCGATGCGGCTTTCATTTCTGCGGTGTCTCGTTGTTCCAGTGCCTGAATCCCTTCGACCGGCCACTGTAAGCCGACGAGGAATTGGCTCCCTATTTCAGCAGTTGATTCCTTAACATTCTGTATTCTTCATAACTTATTTCGCCATCAGCAAATCTTTCGTTTAGAAGTTCTATTGCATCAGGACGGATTTTTACAGATGCCATATTCAAGCCTTGGTTTCCTATACTGAAATATGTTATCGCCAGCAGGGCTAAAATCACGCCGATCACGATCATCATATAAAACGCCTCCTAAATCATTATTGTAAATATATCACGTAATTATGAAGGCATTATGTTCAATTGATTTGATAATATTTAAATAAGAGAAAGCAATGCTGTATGATACAGGATGGATGTACCCATATCCAGCTCCTGGTAGAAAACAAATAAAGAGCGGAAAGCCCCCCGGCCGCCAAAAAGCAGCCGCGAGGGCCGTTTTTACCGAAGCAGTTATGCTACAATACAAGGTTTCCTCATCCGCCGCTTTTGTCCCAATCGAAGCGCTGGCCGCATCCGATGCAGTATGGCTGTGTGGGGGCCGCAGGTGTTCCACAGATTAAGCAAGTATAAAACGGAATCCCCGGTCTGAACATAACATGATCGATCCGAACGGGAACATCGGATATATTTTCTATCGGCTTCTTCGGTATCTGCTTTTCAAGGGCTTCAATGGCTGAATCGGCCGTCACTATATTGATGCCGTTGATGTTCCCCCTTCTGTCAGCCAATGATTTTCTGTATTGGATATTCTTCAGCGCCGCCGTGAAATCTGACCTTTCCATAAAACCACTCCTTGCATTTTATAATATTCGTCCAAAATCTTTTTTGGCATACAATTGTTTTGGGCGGCATTTTTTGTATCTGCCTGTCCGGGATTCCTAAGAGCCATATTGACAAGCTGTCAACCATTCACATATTATATAGTAATCTTTCATGAAGGAGGTATTGCATGAGTCTGAATCGTTATATCAACAGCGATGCGGTTGAATCCGCATCGGATCGCTGCGATTGCAGCAACAGTTGTGACAGCGGAAGCGCAAGAGCATTGAAGTGCATCCTTTCCTTGCTGGATGATTTAAATAGCAGCGATCTGCGCATACTGGATGATGTCATTGAACGTCTGGTCTGCAGCCGCAAAAGATAAGTATAGCCGTTGTCTGCTCCTATCATATAAATTGCCTTTGGTTTCTCTGCCGCCCCTGACAAGGGCGGCTTTCTGTTGCGGCTTCAGCGCAAAAGGAACCGGGAAAGCCGGCATTCATGCGGCTTTCCCGGTCCGGGTAAAAGGATAAATATGTTGGCCTGGCGGATCACTTTGCATAAAGACGCGGCCCCGAACGTTGCGCTATACATGCGTATTTAAGCGCATATTGTATATTAACACCCTGTTTAACGCATAATATAATCAAACATTACCAAATGCGCATAATTATAAAATATATGCTGATAAGCGCATATTTTATTGACGTGTTTCCAAAAGAAAGTTATAATCAATCACAGAGGTGTTTTCGATGTTCTTTTTCTTTCATTACAATCCATTGGTCGCCATAATCGGAGATATCAAAAGCTCAAAGCAATTAGAAAACAGACGTGCTGTGCAGACCCGTCTGAAAGAAGTATTGGATGCAGTCAATCATGAGTACCGGGACGACATCGCTTCAAAATTCATGATAACCCTTGGTGACGAGTTCCAGGGACTTTTAAAAACAGGCTCCTCCGCGATATTCATTATTGACAAAATTGAAAGGGAAATGTATCCAATAAAATTGCGGTTTGGCCTTGGCGTTGGAGAAATAACCACGGACATCAATTCCAATATGCCGCTGGGAGCCGATGGCCCGGCTTATTATAATGCAAGAAAAATCATCGACGGGCTAAAGGCATCTGAAAAAAAGAAAATGGAATCAAAGGTGAATGTTAGAATCGAAGTACAAGGCAATCCTGATATGTCCGAATTAATCAATACCGTTTTTTCATTATTAACGACAATAAAAGAAACGTGGACCCCTCGTCAAGTCGAGATCATCAATTCTTATTTAAAAACCGGCGGTACGCAAAAGGATGCGGCAAGAGTCCTAAACATCAATCAATCCAATGTACAAAAAGCATTGTCCTCCGCAAATTATTACACTTATCGAAAAGCGATAGAAAACATTGCGAAAGTTCTATCGGACATAAAGGAGGATCACGGTGTATAAAAATTTATTGGTCCTCTTTGTACTCCTTCATGTGCTTGGAGATTTTTACCTCCAAACCGATACGATTTCTGAGAAGAAAATCTCCGGGTACAGGTATGTTCTGCTTCATAGTGTCCTTTATGCCGCCGTATTCTGTACGGGCACTATCTTAATATGGTCTTCGCAAATTGCTGCCGCGGTTTTCGTCTTATCCATTTTACACTTTTTGATTGATTCGGTTAAGTACCTCTGTGTTAAATACGATAAACATGTCTCAGAATCCATTGTTTATTGCACGGATCAATGTGTACATATTTTGTCCCTGATAATCACGGTCATCATTTTTAAATACCGCAATTACAATATCGCATTTTTACCTGAAGCGAAAAGTTTTCTAAACATATTTCCTGAGAACGGTGTGGCCGCCGCTTTAAGATGGGCCTGTATGATTTTGATTGTTTGCAAGCCTGCTAATATTACAATTAAAAAAATGCTGTCCAAATACAAACCAAACAGCAAAAATGGAAACAGCGATAAAACCATCAAAAATGTCGGGGCGTTTATCGGAACCCTTGAAAGGATCATCATCGTCCTGCTGTTGAGTGTGAATCAATATGCCGCGATAGGATTGGTATTAACCGCGAAATCAGTTGCCCGATATGATAAAATATCGAAAGAGCCGCCATTTGCCGAATATTATTTGCTTGGCACCTTGTTGAGTACGTTGCTTGTAATTCTTACCTATTTACTGTTATGTAAATGATGACGTGGTTAGAGCGGTAAGGCCTTTGGATGTTCTTAACTGATTTATTGTCGATCCAAAAAGTTGACGGCCGTCTGCAATGGATCGCCGCCGATCGATACGGGGACATCCGGACGGAGCATACGCTGGTCTGCGCTGGTGTCAGGGCGCAGCCATCTTTTAAAGGAAACCTGCCCTTTGATCCCGCTGTTTTTGAGTTGAAAGGACAGCACGTCCCCATAACAACTCGGGCTGTTGGCGCTCGGATAGCCAATTACCGTTCCCAGTTTACCGTCCTGTACCCAAACAGCAAGCATAGTGGCCGAACTATAAGTAAACTCATTCGTTAAAACTACCAATGAAATACGCGGATTTGTTTTGGCCGTACTGAGGTCGGGCTTGATATCGGCGTTCCAGTCGACCGTACCATCGGTCTGCGCCATGGCAAGCGGCGACTTGCGCACGTACACGCCATATTCCGGAGGCTGCATTCCTATCGCGGCAAGAAGTTTCTCGCATGCATCGGAATTACCACCCGGGTTATTTCGCACATCAATCATCACTCTTGTAACGCCGCCGTCGACAGCCTGCTTGAGGCTGTCGATTGTCTTGTCAAGAGCTGCTCCGGTTTGGCAGTCATGCAATCCTATATAAAAAACGTCACCAATCATGCGGCTATCGACGATATCATTCGTTTTCCACACACTGTAAGGGCTTCGCGATTGGAAGGTAACCTCTTGGCTGCTTGTTTGTGTGCCGTTTTGTTCGGTTATTAAAATCGTACGCTTGTCACAGTCGACCCCCGCCCGTTCCAATATCGGCCGATATGTCGACCATATCGTGTTATTCATCATCACCGCGGCGTCATTTTCGGCAGCCTCATAATGTGAAATTGTATTGAAGACCTGATTTACCGGTATCCCGCCGATGGCGGTTATTTTTTTCCCGGTGATATTTCCGCTGTCATCCACCTCAAACAAACCGCTTTCCGTCATGCGGTAGGAACCTCGTAAAGTCTCATTTGATTGAGTTTGGGAAATTGAGGTATGCCCATCCTGAAGCGACGCCAGATACGCACTGGCAAGCCAGGCAAAATCATCGGAAGACATTTTTTCAGATGCCGCGGCCAGAAAACTCTTTTTCGCCGCCGGATAGCCGGCCGGAATGTTATTTAAAGAAAATTCCGGATGGGTGCTTTCTATGATGGAATTCAATTGTCCTGCGTCCGCTTTAACTTGTGCCGCCGTCAGTGTACCGTCGGCGGAAGCTTCAGCTGTTTGGTTATCATGTAACTGCCATTGTACTATTACGCTAATGACAGCAATCAACAGAGCCGCAACGAGAAGAAGCCATCCCTTTTTCTTCATTGATAGTCCCCCAGCTCCCGTTTTAAATGATCATCGCTGTTATGATAATTTCCAGAATTTCATTATATACCATCTGTTTCAAAGATGCAATTTAGTGCTGTCAATCGTCTTGTATGTGAAAGTAATAAATTCCTTGTTTTCATTGCCATAGGTCCTTAAAAACAGCACAAATCCGAGCCCTTCTCCAATTGGAAAAGAGCTCGGATCTGTTGTGTTTGGTGCGGGTGTTCATAACGACAAATTCAGGAAACCGCATTCGTTCAAAGAAAATCGTCGACCATATGCTCCGAGGAAAGCGTGTCATGCATAATCGTCGGAGAAAACCGATGCAAATGCGCGATTTTACTGTTTCGGATATGGGTGCGCATGGCATTCTCCGCCCCAACGGAATCATGATTTTCAATCGCCGTCAAAATTTTTTTATGCAGTGCAGCGGCATCATTCAAGCCCTTTTCATCATTACCCAGCAAACGGGAGATCCGGCGTATCTGACTGCTCAGATTATTTTGAAAAATAGAGACCAGCAGCGAATTCTGAGCACAAGACACGATTTTCCCATGGAAGGCGTAATCCATTTCGTACATGGCGATTGTATCGCCCTCTTCTCTGAAGGCAGCAAGTTTGCCGAGGATATCCTGCATTTCCTGCACCTGTCTTTCGGTTACTGTTTTCGCGCACTGATGACAGGCCAGCCCTTCCAGATATTCACGGACATCGTAAACTTTCGCAACATCCTCATAATGGATCTCGCTGACGATGCTTCCCTGGGACGGAATGTTGTAAACAAGCCCTTCCGAAACCAGCTGCTGAATCGCTTCCCTGACCGGGGTGCGGCTGGTATTAAGCAGCGCACAGATCTGACGTTCCACAAGGGCAACTCCGGGTTTCAGCTCATACGTTACGATCATTTCCTTAAGCTTTTCATATGTATATTGCTTTTTTGATTTCTCATTTTTTCGCAAATTTAAATCGAGTGTTTCCAAAAAAATCGATCACCTTTCACGTAAATTTCATTACCGATTACCTATAATCTACTATACTTTTTAAGGTCTGTAAATAGGTATGATCATGTTTTTTCATACCGCACCCGTGCTGCCGATCCCTTGACATTCTTTCTGGCATGCCACACCTGAAATGAAGTGGTAACCTGTGAGCAGACAGAAAAAACACTGTTTACTGAAAGGTTATCACTTCACATAGCGGGCGGCTTTTTGTTTCAAGCGGCAAGGCGCTTCAAACCTGCTAAAGAAAGGAAAACAGGCCGACCATATTATTGGACGGCCTGTTTGAAAAATAATTTTTTACCGTAAAACCAGAAACGCAATTAAGGATGTACAATCACTTTCATGGCGCCGTCCTTGCGATGGGAAAAGACGTCAAGCGCCGTTTTTATGTCGGCGAGATCGTAGGTATGCGTGATCAGCTCATTGACGTTAATACGCTTCTGTTGAATGAGCTCCAACACCCGCTTGGAACAATTGGGGTTGGCCCGTGAGCCGAGGACGTGAAGCTGCCGGATGACGATGCTGTCCAATGGAACGACAAGATCGTCCTTGGGGTACAGCGCAAGAACTACGACATTTCCATCCCGACGTACGCTCTTGACGGACTGATACAGCGCATCCTGTGTGCCCGCGCATTCGATGACCTCATCCGCACCGAGTCCGTCGGTGATGCGCAAGATTTCCTCCACGGGATCCACCTTTTCATAATCGACCAGAATATCCGCACCGCATTTTCCCGCCATCCGCAGACGGTCACGGCGCCCGACCATAATGGTCCGGGTCCCTCTGGATTTCGCGATCTGCATAGCGAGATTTCCAATCGGACCGGGACCGTAGACTACGAAATATCCCGCGGGCGTCACACCAGCGTTGTCTACGGCGTGCAGGGCGACGCCGGCCGTATCGCACATGGTAGCTTCGTCAAAGGTAACTTCACCCGGCATTTTTGTAATTGATTTTACTTTGAAAACACCATATTCCGCATAGGCACCATTGTTGGCAAACCCATAATGGCGATGACCAAGCTCCGCTTTGCCGTAATTCAGGCAGAGCGTATACTGTCCCCTGCGGCAATTGTCACAGATACCGCAGCCACAGTGCGCCTCTCCAGCCACGCGGTCCCCCGGCTTAAACCCGGAGGTCTCCGGCCCCAGCTCTACGACTTCGCCGGACCACTCATGCCCAAATACAAACGGATAATGCGGCGGCCAGCCCTTGCTCTGATAGTGCCCCGCAAAAAGGCCGGGATCCGAGCCGCAGATCGAAACGGCTTTCACCCTGCAAAGGACTTCTCCTATCCCCGGTTTTGGAACATCGATCATCTGAATCCCGTATTCATCCGGACCCGTGGAAACAACCGCTCTCATTTTGTCACTCATAGTGTATTCCTTCTTTACTTAACAATATAATCCTTCTGGATTCCGTTCAGCTTTTCATTCACCAACACGATGCCGCTGTAGTCGACTTTGCCCAAACCGTTTGCCCGCATCGCGGTGTAAAACTGACGGGAAACCGCTGTCATGGGAAGAGCCAGTTCACTTTCCTTTGCGATATCCAGCGCAATATTCATATCTTTTTCCATAAAAATGGAAGTCGCCATCGCGCTGAAATCGCGGGTCTTGAGTGCGTCCACCTTGAACTTGATGATCGGAGAGGCGGCGGCACTGTCCGCGATCAGGTCGATCATCGTATTCCAGTCGACCCCGACCTTTTCTCCCACCACAAGGGACTCGGCAAGCATCTGCATGGTATTTCCGACCATCATATTGATAATAATCTTAATGTAGCGCGCTTCCTCATGCGCGCCAAGATATGTCTGACGATTGCCAAGAATCCGAAGCAGCGGAAGCGCGGTTTCATAGGCATCCTTCGGGCCGGAGGCCATAATGCCGAGCTTGCCCTCCGCCGCAAAGGCGATGCTTCCCGTCACTGTAGCGCGCAGGAATCTGATCTTTGCCTCCTCCAGCTTCTCATTTACCTCGGAGGAACTTTTGGGATCGATGGTGCTCATATCAATAACAATGGTATGGGAATCGATCGTCTCAATCGCACCATCGCTGCCCAAAATAACATCCTTCAGCACGGCGCCGTTCGGGATCATGCAAAACAGAAAATCCACCTTTTTGGCAAGCGCGCCGGCGCTCGGTTCCAAAATTGCCCCATCGGCCGTGAGAGGATCCGTATTGGCCTTTATTTTGTCGCAGATGTGAAGCTCATACCCCGCATCCATCAGGCGTCGAGCCATACGGCTGCCCATATTTCCCGTACCGATCCATCCAACCTTCTGCATAATGAATTACCTCCGTTAATTAATATTGTTTGGCATATTTTGTACTTTACTGAATAGGACACAGTCAGGAGAAATGTTTAAGCCATTTTCTGAGAAAGCTTCTGAAGGCTGCGCTCTAAAACAATGGAAAAGATAATGACACCGCCGACTATGAACTGCTGCCATACGCTGGGAACGCCGCTCTGAATCATTCCGTTGGAAAGGAAAAGCATAATCAGGGCACCGACCAGGGCATTGGAAACACTGCCGCTGCCCCCACCGATTGCGGTTCCGCCAATCAGAGTAGCGGCGATTGCATTCAGAGCAAAATTCTCACCGATCGCCGGTTCTGCAGTTCCTAGATTTGCAATATACATCACTGTAGTCAGTCCGACCAGCATGCCCGAAAGCATAAAGACCAGGATCGTAATTTTGGATGTCTTGATTCCCGATATCCTTGCGGCGCATTCATTGGTACCCGTTGCATAAAGCTGTCTTCCAAAAACGGTGCGGGACAGCAAAAACCAAACCAACACGGCGATGACGCCGGCCAGAATAAAGAATGTCCACGGATTGGAAATGAACAGGGGGCGGAACGACGGGCCAAAATCATAGATTTGAGAACCACCCAGAAGCACATACGCCACACCCTGCAGAATCCACTGCATGGAATACGTCGCCACGAAAGAAGAAACCTTCAGTTTCGCCACCAGCAGACCGTTGATCAGCCCGACCGCGCAGCCTAAAAGCAGCGCCGCCACAATGGCCAACCACGGATTATAAGTGGCGCGGAGAATCATGCCGCAGATACAGGATATCAGCGCAACCGAAGCGCCGATTGAAAGATCGAACCCGTTCAGAATAATGACCAGCGTCATGCTGATTGCCAGAAGAACGCTGAAAGGGGCCTGCTGAAGTATGATGTTTGCGAAATTTCCCCAGTTTCCCAACGACCAAAAGGTATTTGTAAAGCAGGAAAAAAAGAGGAATATCAGGATCAGGATAAGAGGGCGGGAATGCTTAATCAAAAATGCAGAAAAATATTTGTTTTTCATCTGTAAATCCTCCTCATGCCCTGCTTCTTCTTTTTGGCCTCACTGACAACATTGACAATGATAATGGAAAGGATAAACACGCCGATTAACACTTGCTGCACGTAATTGGACAGCCCGATCACCAGAAGACCGTTTTTGATCGCGGTGATGGCCAATACCCCAATCACCGTGCCGCCGAGCCCTCCTTTTCCTCCGTCGAAGGAGGTGCCTCCCACAATCACCGCCGCCATGGCGTCAAATTCATAGCCGCTGCCGATAATCGGACTGGCCGAATTGGTTCTAGCCGCCAGAAGGACTCCCGCAAAGCCCGCCATCGCGCCCGAAATGGTATAAACAGCAACCCGAACGCTCGAAACATCAATGCCGGACTGATCCGCACACTGCTCGGAGTCGCCCACTGCATAAACATGCATGCCGAATCTGGTTTTGTGAAGAATGAAAATCATAATGATGATGGTAGCGGCGGCAAAAAGAACAACCGATGGGATTCCAGCAATCTTGCTGTTGGAAAGATTTCGGAAGCTTTTGCTGAATCCCGAAATGACATCCCCTCCCGTGACTACCTGTGACAGGCCGAAGGTCATGCTCATCGTCGCAAAGGTAATCAGCCAGAAATTATATTTCAGTATTCCAATCATAACCCCATTGAAAATTCCCACCGCTGTTCCGACCGCCACCCCGATGAGAATACAGATTAAAATCTGAATGGCTGACGGATTTTCGATTCCCTGCATATACATGCAAGCCACCATACTGGATAATGTGGTAATTCCACCGACTGACATATCGATCTGTTCGGACAGGATCGACATTGTCATTCCGATCGAAACAATCATAAGCACCGACGAATTCGTCAGTATATTTTCCAGATTTCCCGGCGCGACGAAGCGGGGATTCAAAATCGTAAACAAAATTACGACGATCAGAACGCCCCAGATCATTCCGGGGATTCTTTTCACTGCTTTCATGAAAGAATTCGTTTTCACGTTGCTTCGCCTCCTACAATCGCCAGACTCAAAATATGCTCCTGTGTAAACTTTATTTCGTTTGTGCATACTTCGCCGCTGATTTCGCCATCCTTCATCACATAAATCCTGTCCGCAAGGCCGATCAACTCCGGCAGATCCGATGAAATCATCAGAACGGCGGCTCCCTGTCTTACAAGATCGTTGATCAAGGCGTAGATTTCGGATTTCGCGCCTACGTCGATTCCCCTGGTCGGTTCATCAAATATGAAAAGGCTGCTTTCAGAAACGAGCCATTTCGCCAGAACAACCTTTTGCTGGTTTCCTCCGGAAAGCGTTGAAACGCGCTTTTTTTCCGAGGTTGTTGCAATTCTCAGATTTTCAATACCCCTCTTCGCTTCCTCCCGGATAGCCCCCGCGTTGACCAGTCCCTTGCGGAAAAGCTGGGGCAATGCGGACTGCACGATATTATCCTCTATTGACATGCTGACGCACAGCCCCTCAGATTTCCGGTCCTCCGGCAGGAAGGACATTTTATGTTCCACTGCACGGCTGGTATGGTACCCCTTCCCCGCAATATCCTTGCCGTTTAAAAATATCTTCCCGCTGTCAATGGGATCATAGCCGAAAATTGCCTTTGCCAGCTCCGTGCGGCCCGCGCCTACTAATCCCGCCAGGCCGACAATTTCCCCGCTGTGGATATTCAGGTTGATATTTCGAAAGCGTAGGCCCGCCAGGTTTTCGACTCGCAGCACCTCTGCCCCCGGCACATTATAGGTGCGAGTGTAAACATTTTCGATTTTTCGTCCCACCATCATCGTAATCAGTTCCTGCATATCGAGCTCGTCGGCTTCCCGCGTCCCCACATAGCAGCCATCCCTCATTATCGTTACGCGGTCCCCGATCTCCATCAGCTCCTGCATGCGGTGAGAAATATAAATGATGGACACGCCCTCGTCGCGCAGCTTCCGTGTGATGCGGAACAGATTATCAATCTCCTTTTGGGTAAGGCTCGATGTCGGTTCATCCATAATCAGCAGATCATTTTTTGTGGATATGGCCTTTGCAACCTCCACCATCTGCTGCTGGGCAATGCTTAAATCGCGGATCATATCGGTCGGTTTAATCGCAATTTCAAGACTGTCAAGAAGCTTCTGACAATCGCTGTTCATCTTTTTTGTGTCGATCACGCGCAGCCCGCCCTTCACAGGCTCACGTCCCACATACACATTTTGCGCAACCGTGCGGTTCAGCATAACACTCAATTCCTGATGAATGATATTCACACCGTTCTGATGCGCTTCCTGCACGTTTTTCGGAGCATATTTCTTCCCTTTGAAAATCATTTCACCGCTGTCTATTTTATTGATGCCGGCCATCATTTTTACGAGGGTCGACTTGCCGGCCCCATTTTCACCAATGATAATATGGATTTCTCCTTTGCGGATATCAAAACTTACATCGTTTACCGCAATAACGCCCGGAAAGGCTTTGGTTATATTTTTCAATTCTAATAAAATCTCTTTACTGCCCATTTTTCACCAGCTCACATCCAATATTATTTGCCGCTCATCGGGCAAAAGGGGGGTTCAAACACATATAACCTCCAGAAGATAGATAACGCCCATAAACATACATCGCCGACCGCAGATCAATAAAAAGCGGGAAAACCCATATCCAGTGGGATCTCCCCGCTTTTTCAAACTTACCGTTCCATCATAGAAAATCAAATGCCATATTTCGTTTTATAGGATTGAATAGTATCTTTTTTAACCACGATTCCCTGCTGCAGGGTATCCTTCTCCAGCTTTTCGCCCTGAAAATATTTCATGGCTGCAACGACGCCTTCCTGGCCGATCTTTCCGGAAACATCGTCTACAGTGAGCTCGATAGTTCCATTCTGAATGGCCTGCGCCAACTCCTTCGACATATTCATCGTGGCTATTTTAATACCCTTCCGGCCGGACTGGCGCACCGCTTCCGCCGCGCCGAGAGCAGACTCCCCGTTGGCTGCAAAGATAACGTCCACATCCTGGTATTTCTGGAGCAGGTTCTGTGTAACCGTCAGGCCCTCCGTGCGCAGATAATTAGCCGGCTGACTGGCGAGGATCTTCATGTCAGTTTTGCCGAAGACTTCCGTGGCGCCCCGTTCAATATCCTGCGCGCTTGAAGAACCCGTCGTGCCCGTCAGCATAAGGATATTTCCTTTATTACCGCACTCTTCCGCGATTGCTTCCGCGGCCTGTTTTGCAAGGTCGTAAAACTCGACGCCTACGAAGGTGACATAATCCACACCCTCATCAGTCAATTTTGCGCTTACGGCAATAATGGGAATGCCAGCTTCATTAATTTTCTCAATTGCCGGCGTAATTCCCTTGGAATCAGCGGCGGCAATCAAATAAACATCCGGGGGATTGTTTAGGGACTGCTCCAGCAGCTGAATCTGTTCCTCGTTGTTATCTGGCTTCGTCGGGGAAAGGGTTTCAAGCGTCCATCCGTATTCTTCACACTGTGCCTTCGCGCCTTCCTGAAGATCGGTCCAGAAGGTACTGCTGAGCTTTTTCACGAGAAGGATCGCCCGCTTCTTGCCGACCTCGCTGGTGGACTTAGCGGTTCCACCATTATCCGCGGAACCTGAGGTGACAGCGGACTGTGTTCCACCGGTGGCGGAGGATCCCGCGCCGTCGGAACAGCCCGCGGCCCCCAGAAGCATGCACGCCGCTAAAAACAGAGCTGTTTTCTTTAACCATTTTTTCATTACAAATTCCTCCCTTTTATAAACGGTGCCTTATTTCTGTTCAGAAAATTGCTTTTCCTCTACATTGGCACTAACGTCATGATATCCTTTTGACTCAAGGGAATAGCCCGCCTCTTTCAGCGACGGCTTGGTATACAGCCACATCATTTCGAGTGGTTCGTCATACGGGTTATAGAACCAATGAACTGTTCCGCGCGGCACAAAGATCGTATCGCCGGCTTTTTGAACGGTTTCGTAGTCGCCGACGCCACCGATACCCTTCCCGGAAACAATGTACATGATCTCCTCACAGTCGTTGTGTGCATGCTTTTTATGTAGGGACGTTTTCCCGGCAAACTTACTGTAGCCAAAGGATACTTCTCTGGAGCCAACCGTATCCTTGTCGACCAAAATCAAACGGGAAGCGTCCTCCAGGTCCGGAATCGGGTAATTGACGCCGTTCTCCTCCAGGGTCAGCAGATAGGGAGACTCCTTTCGGTTGGCCTCCAGCTTTCCCTCTTCTTCCTTTGTAATCTCAAACTCACTCATTTGAATCCTCCATTCCATTCGGTTCTTATTTTTGGGGTATTGTTTATCAATAAGCTGCGATGGTGTAGATATGCTTGCCGCCCTTCAGAGGACCGTCTATGTAAGCCTGAAGCTCCTCGTCGGTAAAGCGCTGGGTGACCTTGTTGG